>PCBO01000025.1 GCA_002730975.1 Opitutia bacterium | reverse complement strand
TCCGGACGTTGAAATCGTGATAGTCGAGTCCCTGCGAAATCTCGACAGGCTCCCCGAGGAATTTACGCTTGCTGCCTTTCCGCTAAACCTAAAGGGATTTGATGGATCCCCCGTAAGAGCGATCGCTATTACCGAATAAACTTATCAAATACTACTCGTGAAGATAGTTAATTATAATCAAACAAAACTAAAACCTAGGACTGGAACAATTGGCTCAACAACAGATCACTGACTAACAGGTTCAGCAGTAACCTTTAAATGTTGGATAATAATACGTCAATGAATGAAAGCACTAGACTGACCATAAATACTGAAAGAAAAGCTGATTTTCGGAAATTAGAAAAGTGTAAATCAAGAAATGCATGAATAGAAAACAGTGCATAGCTGGAGGTTAATTTTTATTTATATAAGTATATTTGTATTATGATTCTAAAGAATAAAAGTATTCTAATTACAGGGAGCGCGACGGGGATCGGGGAAGCAATGGCGCGACTCTTTCATGCGCAAGGCGCAAACGTCGTCATTCATGGAAAGGAAATTTCTGACGTGCGTAGAGTATCCAAAGATCTTGGTGATCGCGTACTGGAAAGAACAGATGATCTTTCCGATTCCCAAAGTCCCCAGAATCTGATTGCTGCGACAGTAGATGCTTTTGGCGGTCTTGATGGTTTAGTTAATAACGCGGCAATGATTACTCGCAAAGATCTAGACTCATCGACTCCCGATATATTCAACTATGATTTTAGTGTAAACACACGAGCACCCCTCTTTTTAATAAAGAGCGCCCTGCCCCACTTGGAAAAAGCTGAGGGAAACATTCTTAACATAGGATCGATCAACTCCTACTGCGGGGAACGGAACCTCCTTATATACAGCATGACTAAGGGAGCCCTTCTGACCATGACTCGGAATCTTGGCGACACCCTTCATCGTGAGAACGGAGTGTGTGTAAACCAATTTAACCTTGGCTGGGTTCTTAGCCCCAACGAAATCAAGTCAAAGATCGCCGAGGGGTTACCTAAAGATTGGCCTCAAAAAGTCCCCCCTAACCTCGCGCCTTGCGGTCGGATATTACTGCCCGAAGAAATCGCCCGCATTGCCTTGCCTTGGGTTTCCGGAGAAACCCGACCCGTTAGCGGTTCCGTTATCGATATTGAGCAGTTCCCGGTCATCGGACGGAACCCGATAAAAGAATGAGTTTGTCGTCCGAGTATTTTCGGCACGACTTACCTACTTCAAGATTTTCCATCACCACAAGTATAATACGTTCCGTCTAAATAATCTGATTCCATTGGATAAAAAGAGTAGACTTAACAACCAAGTCCCATAATTTCATATAACTTCTCGGAAACTTTATTGTTCACCAACAAATACCCAAAAAAGTTATTCCATAATTCATGCAACGAACCTAGCTCCCTTATTAACACTCGACACAACGCCTACCTAACTGTCCAAAATTCACTTTCCAATCTATGTATCATTGTTACCTGAAAATATACATGAAGGACTCTTTTTTTGAAAAAATATATATATATTTGAATTTATATAATTTACGCATGCGCCTAGGCAGCTAAATCGATATCCTCAATGTCGTGAGTATACATTCTTGATACTCACATTCTTTGCATAGGATGGGGTGAGTTCCACAGGCAAAAGCGCAGCGGGAAGAATACCTTCGAAATTGATGAGTCTTCTTGTCTGTGTTGAAAGTCTGTATCAAATGGCTCGCAAGGTATTTATGTCGTTAGAGCAAGCGTAGATTGTACAGATAATAGACTACTGTTCTCCTAAACCATCTCCTAATTTTAGTTTTTTCAACTTGGGGCGGATTACAAAAGCACAGTAGCCTTGGTTGGGATTGCGGCGGAAGTAGTCTTGATGGTAATCCTCGGCTGGGTAAAACACGGGAGATGCCACAATTTCCGTCACAACCGGATCCTCTAGTTCAGATCCAAGTTTCGTCTTCCAGGCTTCGGCCAGTTGCTTTTGCTTTTCGTTAAGATACATGATCGTGGAACGATACTGAGTTCCCGTATCGGCGCCTTGGCGATTCAGTGTCGTGGGATCATGGCACTCGCCAAACGTAGCTAGCAATCGCTCGTAACTGGTTTTAGCGGGATTGAATGAGATTTTTATGACCTCTGCGTGGCCTGAATTCCCTGTGCATATTTGCTCATAAGTCGGATTTGGATTAGCACCACCTGCATATCCTGAAACAACGGATTCAACCCCTTCTATAAGCTCGAAGACAGCTTCCGTACACCAAAAGCAGCCTCCACCGAGAATAGCGATTTGAGTTTTATCTTTCTTGATTGGGACAGCTTCCTGTTCAGTTATAATCGGAACAGTCTCCTGATTTTCTGTTTTCATAACTTCGTCTTTTTTCGTACCTAGGCAACCTCCGGAAAATATGGCAATACATATAAGAAATAAAAAATGTTTCATAGGACTCTTATAACTATTGCTCGTAGACTTCCAAGTAAAAGAGATAGAAAATCTCTAAATATGTTTGCTTCTTTCTAATCGTATCCCCTATCGAAGTACTATTATGAAATCCTACCAATCCAGACGTCGTTTTATTTTACAATCCGGCAAACTCGTCGCTGCGAGTGCCGCCGCAACAGTTACGGGACCGTTTTTACTCTCTGCAGAAAAGGGTTCACCCAACGAACGGGTTCGCTTTGGAGCAATCGGAGTTGGCGGTCGAGGAACTAGTATTGCGAATGCCGCTCGTCGTTTTGCGGATGTCGCGGGGGTTTGTGATCTGGATACCCAACGAATTGAACGAGTGATCAAAAGTTTTCGAGCCCAAGACACGGCCAAGGGATATCAAGATTATCGAAAATTGCTGGATCGTAAGGATATAGACTTTGTGACGATTGGTACCACCGATCATTGGCATACCAGAGTGGCCATACATGCTATGCAGGCCGGCAAGGACGTTTACTGCGAAAAGCCACTGACCCTCACCATCGACGAGGGAAAGCAAATTTGCAAGGTCGTCAAGGAAACCGGAAGGGTCTTTCAAGTTGGTACTCAGCAACGTTCCGAAATGGGTCAAAAGTTTTTGCAAGCCATCGGAATTATTCGCGAAGGTCGAATCGGTAAGGTACAGAAGGTAACCTGCAATATTGGCGGAGGCCCTAAAGGTGGACCTTTCAAAACATCAGCCCCGCCCGCCAACATCGACTGGAACACTTGGCTGGGGCAAGCTCCTCTCGTCGACTACATCAAGGAACGCTGCCATTACCAGTTTCGCTGGTGGTACGAGTACTCGGGTGGAAAGATGACTGACTGGGGAGCCCATCACGTAGACATTGCTCAATGGGCTTTGGATCAAAGCGGCGAAGGTCAGGGTCCTCTTTCTATAGACCCTATCATAGGCGAACACCCCATACCTCTCAAGAACGGCATGCCTACAAAGGACAACCATTACAATACTTCGCACAATTTTCATATTCGTTGCGGTTTTCCAAATGATGTAGAAATGAACATCGTGAGCCGATCGCCCGAAGGGAACGGTATACTTTTTGAAGGATCTAAGGGAAAACTTTTAGTTAGCCGCGGAAAGCTAAAGGGGGAAGCAGTAAATGCACTAAAGGAAAAACCACTCGACTCCGATACCATTAGGGAAATTTACAAAGGAAAGACGCCGACAAATCATATGGAGAACTTTTTTCAATGCATGAAGGATCGCAAGCATCCTATTTCGGATGTCTTCACGCATCACAGAGCCATGACGACGTGTCACCTTGCAAATATATCGATTCGTTTAGGCCGAAAGCTTACTTGGGATCCCAAAACCGAACAGATAGTTGGAGACGAAAAAGCCAACGCTTGGCAGTCCCGCGAGCAACGGAAGGGTTTCGAGACCAATACTTAATTGCCTGCCCTCCAACGGCGGTTCACTTCCGTAGACCTAGTCAACACCGAGAGGTTTTAGGGACCCATCATGCGTAATTGGTAACACGTTAGAAAGCGGGTGTCTAAAATCTTCTCGTTTCGGATTTCAGGTCACAAATTGTTCCAGGTGTCCAAATTTGGAAGGTCTGATATGGCCTTGAGCGATTGCTCGACTACTTAATATTTATGAGGGGTATTTGAGGGTAGAACTAAGAATAGTTGTTGACTGCGCTTCATGACCCTTGGTTTTAAAGATGTTTTTGTTTATTGATGCTTCCCCAATCAATCCAAGAACAACCCCTGTCGTATCCCTGAAATAGGTTGACTCCTCCGTTTGCAATGTTGGGAATAACTATGATACTTTAATACCGTTCATGTTTTTCTTGAAGGAAAAAATTACCCTGCCACCCACACGCTGTAAGAAGGAGGGGCGTAAAGGCTTTGCGTTAATCCTATCACTAGCACTGCTGTCCGTAGTGTTTTTGTTTGTATTAAGCATGATGTCCATAGTGTCCTTGGAATTACGACAGTCACAACTTCGCGAGAAAACAGTAGTTGCCAAAACCCATGCTCGTTTTGGATTAAGCGTGGCGTTTGGTGAGTTAAATAAACATTTGGGACCTGATCAAAAAATTTCAGCTTCGGCCGATTTAATGGAAAAATCTAATGATTATGATTCGGTACTCGGCGGGCGCAAGTATTGGACGGGCGTTTGGGATACAAAGGACAAAACAACTTCACCCGTATGGTTGGTTTCGGAAGAAAACGCCGATCCATACGAAGCCGGACCCCTGTCTAATCATTCCAATGAGCGAGTAGAATTGGTGGGAAAAACAGGAGGCACTTCCTCTGACGCAGACGAGGTTCTGGTTAAGAGAGTAGGATTGGACTTTGTTTCGAAAACTAATTCAGGCAGCTCAACGGAATTAATTGGAAGGACCAAAAAATCAGGTTCGTACGCTTACTGGATTGGAGACGAGGGCCAAAAAGCCAAGATAAGCATGCCTCGAACTGACGGCGCGCTAAATTCGACGGGCTTTGGCGTTACGATCATTCCCGGGTTTGAGGACTTCGAGTCGAAGGTTCCAACCCAATCACGCTCCAGATTACTGAATGAGTCTTCCGTTTCTGAAGCAACGAATGCAGTCAAGGAAGAGACACTCCATGCTCGATTTCACGACGTAACCGTTCACGGTCATGGTGTTTTGGCTAATGTCCAAGGTGGAGGTTTGCGTCGAGATTTAACGGCGGGCCTGCAACCAAAAGCGAAGGATTCCGAAGGCGAACTCGTGCTGACGGAGGATGAACAAATTTTCGGTCCGGTAGGGGGGAGTGAACCCTCTAAACCCAATGGCTATATTCCTCAAGTAGGTTTTCCTGAGTTGCAGGGCTATGAACTCGACATGGGTAGCCGTGTGGGTCGATTGCCCTTCAATCAGGGAAATGCTTCACCTCAAAACTCGCGCCGCGTCAAGCTTCGTGAATCAACTGCGGATTACTACTGCATCGATTTCGAGGATGCTGGAGACTTTGATTGGGATGTACGTATTGAAGCAGAGCGAATGAGTGACGGCAACATTCGCCTCTCCTTGTACCATCCCAGTTATACCTGCTACAAAGCTACTGTTTACGACGATAAAGGTCAGGCGGTTCAGGGCTTGATCAACTGCAACCATAAGCGTGGCCCAAGTGACCGTCGCGTAGTCACCGTGAAAGGTGGTCAGGGTAATAGTACTGAGAACGTAACCATCGATCCAGGAGGTCCTTTGTGGGACCAATTAAGAGACTACTATAACTTGCGCGCCTCGGGCAAAACCATGTCTCCGCGAGTTCAGATGGAAGACAAGGTGGGGGTTCATCCTGTAATTTCTCGTGCACAATTCTTTCTTTATCCTACCTACGAGGAGGAGCATTCTGGCAAGTTCCGAATCCACTCGCACATATTGCCTGCCGTGGTACTTTGGAACCCCCACAACGTTGATCTCGCACCCTCAAAGTACACCATGGCAGTCTGGAACCGTGAGCAACGCGGTTTCGGCGACAAATATCGAATTTATTATAATGACAGAAACATCTGCGAGAAAAACTACTATCGTTGGCAACCATGGAAAAGTGGCGGTCCGGAAGGCGAAATTCTGGACCAACGCAAAGCGAAAGTTGATATTAAAGGCAAAAACCCCGAAGCCGGTTATCCTAATGCCCATTGGCCCTACATCGATTTGGAAAACGAAATTGCCATTGATCTTGTTGGTCCCTGTCAATACGGGAAAATCTGGACTATTCTCGAGACTGTACCAGGCGAAACCTACGAGGTGCGATTCCCATATGGCATAAACGAAGATGATCGCCCGAAACCCTATGTTCGTAGGGGCATTGTATCTTGGGATGGAATCGACATGGCCACATTCGAGGGCAATACTGAGCTTTTCACTTATGGTACTCCGCAAGATTACGTAAGTTTCAGCGCAGTGGCCACTTCAGATCAAACCAGATTGGAGTTCCGTAGTGATACTCACACTAAAGCGGATGGCGGATTTCAAAGACATGGCGGAAGAACATGCCAAGGAGTAGTAGTTGGAATCTGTACGGTAAAGTCGGCATCCGGTTATCCTGCTTCCGTCAAGATTTCGACGAAATATTCAGGTCTAATGAGTAAGAAGATTGGCTTCGTTCTGGACAATTCATCCGGATTAAAGGCGGGCGAGGCGCTTGTGTTCACCCCTTCCGCCGAAGGAAGATATTCGGAATATCGTATTGGACAACCACCGGGAAATGCTCTGAGCGAGGGATGGAATGGCGGTCATACTTTCTGGAAAGCTACGGACAAGGCCTTTGACGATGACGCAAAGCCCACGCACGGAGAAGTCCTTCTCGACCAGAACGAGACCTACGTCGCACTATTCAAAGGCGCCGTAGACACGGATTCCTCTTACAATGAACCATTGGTTCTGCTGTCGATGGGTCAATTCAAGGACGAGGGCGCGCCACCTGAGCAATTCCCCTTGCTAAAGCGAAAGTCCAGCGCTCGCTACAGTTCAAGTGAATTAGCCGGATCCGTAGGTCGTCGCTTCGTTATGCGATATGCCGCGGAAGAGGAGCAATCGTCTCGAGGAGGACGCATACGCTGGTTAGCCAACTATAATCCACGAGCCTCTCTCCTGTCACCTACGCCATATGAATTTTCCGAAAGCGCGGAGCATCCCTTGACGGGTTCTCTTCAGACCATCCCCAACTATCGCACCCAAAAGGCGCGGGTTTCGGTCGACGAGTGGGAGGTGCCGGTCTCGGGTTCCGCTTCATACGACAGCCCCTTTATCGCCTACTCCCACCAAGCGGGTGTGACGCAAGGCACCTTGTTCGAAATTCCCAAGGGCTATGACCACGAGCATTTTCACTCCCTCGCCCAATTCTCCCACGTCGATTTTTCCACGAAGACCCACAGGCTCATTCGCGAATTCCTGACATTTGACATCAGTTCTTTCTATGAAAAATACGCCATGCGTGGCCTCGGCTATAAACCCAGCTATGCCATCGGCAACTCGCTCGCCGATCCCCGTATCCCTCTCGATTCTCCCTATACAAACCTCAGTGAAAATATATGGACCGCGACCGAAGCTCGCCTTGATGCCGGTTACCACTATGATCATTCCTATCTGTTGAACGAGGCCCTCTGGGATAGTTATTTTCTCTCGACTGTTCCCAGGAGCGTAACTTCAAAACAAATGGAGGAACTTGATTTCAACTTACCCAACGAGCGGTTGAAGCTTCGCCGGGATCCCCGAGTTCAATGGCGTTCTGCTCGCGAACTCATCGAAGCAGGTCTTCCTGCGCCACAAGCCTACATGGCGATTCGCGACCGGAGCGACGATGACTTGAAATCTTACGACTTGTCGGCTTCAATGCTTCTGTTGGACGGAGCGTTCAACGTCAACTCGACCTCAGTCCATGCATGGTCGGCGTTGCTCGGCTCATTCTTCGGAGCCAAGGTTAAAAGTAAAGACGGCGTCCTGCACGGAGACGAATACGAGTCGCCCTTCTTAAGGATCAACGAACCGCTTGGCTCCCCTATCAAGGAAGGAGACAATGTGAATTCTGCCTCCGAAGTGGCTTACTTGGGGTATCGCTCGCTCAGCCAATCCGAAATTCGAGCCCTAGCCTCGGAAATTGTAGTTCAAGTCAAGCGACGCGGGCCTTTTCGATCCCTTGCCGAATTTGTTAATCGCACCTTGCCTGAAGGTACTTCCTCAACGTCATCCGATTGGGAAAGCAATGCCCTCAAAGGCGCCCTTGCCACTGCCATCGAGAATGCAGGTATCAACAAGCGGTTTGAGGATGAAATGATAATGGCGGTCTCCCATCGAAACTTCGACAAGGAACTAAAGACAGCAGCCAAAAAAACCGGTGGCTCGACTTCCGCCTCAGGTCCTGCGGCATCGCATGCCCCAGGATTTCTCACTCAAGCCGACCTACTTTCTAGGCTCGGCCCATGCCTGTCGGCCCGTTCCGATACTTTCCGAGTACGCTTTTACGGTGATACCACAGGCACCTCGCCGATAAATGAGAGGGCGGACGAGAGCCACTTCCGCGGCGAGGCCATTTTCCAACGACTGCCTGACGTCGCGGAACAAAGGAAAGTTACCACGGGAGCTTCCGAGAACAATGATTGGAACGGCCTTCACAGGATGTTTGCGCTCGTCGGCTTTCGGTGGTTGCAAGACAACGAGATTTGACAAGTTAAGACTTTGGCGAACTGTGCAAATTATTTCCATGATTTTACGGATTAAATCAAGGAAATCGTTACTTTCATTTAAGAAACTTGCAGCATCAAGTTTAGTCGGCAATTTCCCGATTTTTGTTTAATAAGCAGTTAATCCCTACCGGCTTGATCCAATCATGAAAAATAACCTCGTTGCAAAGAGGGGTTTGTATATGTTTGATTAGTATAACTCATACTAACCTTGTTTAAAAGAGGAATCCCCACTGATCAGATACAAGAAAAAGAATAGGCGTAGTGGCTTTGCATTAATATTATGCCTAGCGCTGTTGTCGGTAGTATTCTTATTTGTTTTGAGCATGATGTCTCTGGTGTCCTTGGAGCTACGGCAGTCACAACTTCGCGAGAAATCAGTATTGGCGAAAACGCATGCTCGATATGGATTAAGCGTGGCATTGGGAGAACTGAACAAACACCTTGGACCTGATCAAAGAATTTCAGCCACTGCAGCTATACTGGAAAAAGAATCAATTGATTCGGGTTCTGAACTCGGAGGGCGCAGGCATTGGACGGGGGTTTGGAATGCGAACAACAAGAAGATTCCGCCCGTGTGGTTGGTTTCGGAAGAAGACGCCAATCCTTTTGATCACGGGTCTCTGCCTCTTGATTCGACAGAGCGAGTCGAGCTGGTGAGAGGTACAGGAGAGGGTTCTTCCGTAGAAGACGAGGTGCGGGTAACGAAAATCGGGTTGGGGCTTCTTTCCAATACCAATTCGAAAACAAGTTCAGGCTCATATGCATACTGGGTGGGAGACGAAGGCCTTAAGGCGAAGATAAGCATGCCTCGAACTGACGGCGCACTAAACTCAACGGGCTTTGGCGTTTCGGTTATCCCCGGATTTGAGAATTTCGAGTCGAAGGTTCCAACCCAAACACGCTCCAGATTGCTTAATGAGTCTTCCGTTTCTGAAGCAACGAAGGCAGTTGACGAAGAGATCCTTAATGCTCGATTTTACGACGTATCCGTTTACGGACATGGTGTATTGGCAAATGTCCAAGGTGGAGGTTTACGCCGAGACCTAACGGCCGGTTTGCAACCAAAGGCAAAGAATTCCGAAGGCAAGCTCGTACTGACGGGGGATGAACAAATATTCGGAGCGATTGGTAGTGATTCCACATCCGGTAACATTGGCGGTAGCGGATTTGTTCCGGGTAGGGGGTTTCCGGAACTTCAGGGCTATGAACTTTTTTGCAATATTCGGCAAAACGGGGGAGGTTCCTGGAGTCCCGGCACCACTCGCCGTTCCCTAGATCCGACTGCCTCCCGCTACTGCAAGATGGTGGCTTCCGGCACGCAATCCTATTCCCTTTTAATCGAGGACTTGAATGATTACGACTGGGATCTACGTTTGGACGTATTGCGCTTGAGCGATGGCAACATTCTCATTACCCTAAATTACAACTCCCCTGCAGGTTTCAACCATACGATTGTCGACAACAAGGGTAACCCGCTTTCCGGAGTAACTCGCTGCCATTACCGACAATGGAGGAGCGGCAAGGTGTATTCGACTATTATTCAATGCGGTACGGAGGACGTAAGCATCGACCCAGGCGGACCCTTGTGGGATCAACTCCGTGACTATTATAACCTGCGCCCTGATAGTTCGGGCAAAAGTATTGCTCCGCGAGCACAGATGGAGGACAAGGTAGGAGTTCATCCTGTAATATCTCGTGCACAGTTCTTTCTTTATCCTACCTACAAGAAGGAATCCTCAGGCAAGTTCCGAATCCACTCCCACATTTTGCCGGCAGTGGTGCTCTGGAATCCACATAACGTTGATATCATTCCCGCGAAGTATACCGTGGCGGTCTGGAACCGAGAACAGTTCGGCTTCGGTGACAAATTCCGAATTTACTACAACGATCGGAACGTTTGTGAAAGTAACTTCTACCGTTGGCATCCTCGTAAATCCGGAGGACCCGACGGCGAAATTCTCGACCAAGGCAAAGCGCGTGTAGACATCAAAGGGCCAAATCCCGATCCTGGTTATCCGAACTCCCGTTGGCCCCACATAAATACAGACGAGAACATAGGAGTCGATCTTATCGCATGCAGTCCCGGGAAGATTTGGACGTTTATGGATACCGTGCCCGGAGAAACTTACGAAGTTCGATTTCCTTTCGGCATCAACAGGGACAATCCGCGCACAGACAAACGGCGCGGAATCGTGTCGTGGGACGGGGTGGACATGGCCACATTCGAGGGCGACAGGAACCTCTTCCGCTACGGAGCACCACAAGACTATGTGACCTTCAGCGCCGTGGCCTCCTCGGACAGAACCCGTTTGGAGTTTCGCAGCGACAATCATCCTGGTTGCGCTGGCGCGACTGTTGGAATCTGCACGGTGAAATCCAGTTCCGGCTATCCTGCCTCGGTCAAAGTTCCCACGAAGTATTCCGGCTTAATGAGCAAGAAAATTGGCTTCGTTTTGGACAATGCTTCCGGATTGAAGGCAGGAGAGGCGCTTGTCTTTACTCCATCCGGCGAAGGGAAATATGCAGAATACAGCATTGGACAAGCCCCGGGCAATGTTCTGACGGAGGGCTGGAACGGTGGTCACACCTTTTGGAAACCAACGGACAAGGCCTTTGACGGTGATGCAAAGCCCACGCACGGGGAGGTTCTTCTCGACCAAAACGAGACCTACGTAGCACTCTTCAAGGATGCCATCGATACGGATTCTTCGTACAACGATCCACTAGTGCTGTTGTCTATGGGCCGTTTTCGGGATGAAGGATTGGAACCGGAGCAATTTTCGTTACTCGAGCATAAGTCTAGCAGTCGATACAGTTCAAGTGAACTGGCGGGTTCGGTCGGTCGTCGCTTTGTGATGCGATACGCCGCGGAAGAAGACGAGTCCAATGAAGATGGGCGAATCCGTTGGTTGGCCAACTATAATCCCCGAGCCTCCCTACTAACACCTACACCATATGAATTTTCAGAAAGCGCGGAGCATCCTTTGACGGGTTCTCTTCAGACCATCCCCAACTATCGCACCCAAAAGGCACGGGTTTCGTTCGACGAGTGGGAGGTGCCGGTCTCGGGTTCCGCTTCGTACGATAGCCCCTTCATAGCCTACTCGCATCAAGCCGGAGTGACGAAAGGTACCTTATTCGAAATACCCAAGGGCTACGATCACGAGCATTTTCGCTCCCTCGCCCAATTCTCCCATGTCGACTTCTCGACAAAACCACACAGAATAATTCGGGAACACCTGACTTTCGAAATTGGAGCCTCGTACGAGAAGTACGCCATGCGTGGACTGGGGTACAAACCTAGCTATGCCATCGGCAACTCGCTGGCCGATCCGCGCATTCCTCTCGATGCCCTCTATTCCAACCTAAGCGATAATATATGGACTGCCACGGAGACCCGTCTTGATGCGGGTTACCACTACGACCATTCCTACCTCCTGAACGAAGCCCTTTGGGACAGTTATTTCCTATCCACTGTACCCCGCAGCGTGACTTCCCGAGAGATGGAAGAAGTCGACTTCACCTTGGCCAATAATCGATTTAAACTCCGACGGGATCCACGACTCCTGTGGCGGCGAACTCGCGAACTTGTAGAAGCCGGCCTACCTGCCCCCCAAGCATACATGACGATTCTCGATCGGAGGGACGACGACTTGAAGTCCTACGACATGGCGGCGTCCATGCTTCTGTTGGACGGAGCCTTCAACGTCAACTCGACCTCGGTTCACGCTTGGTCTGCGTTGCTCGGATCATTTTTCGGAGCCAAGGTCAAAGGTAAAAACGGCGTTCAACACGGAGACGACTACGAGTCGCCCTTCTTGAGGGTCAACGAACCATTAGGTCAGGCTATCAAGGAAGAAGACAAGGTCAATTCCGCCTCCAAAGAGGCTTATTTGGGATATCGCTCGCTCAGCCAATTCGAAATCCGAGCCCTTGCCGCCGAAATCGTGACCCAAGTCAAGCGCCGTGGACCTTTTCGCTCCCTTGCCGAGTTCGTTAATCGCACCTTGCCCGACTCCGAAGTCTCGGGATCAAACCACTGGAAAAGTAATGCCCTGCAAGGAGCCCTAGCCGCCGCCATTGATAATGCAGGCATAAACAAGCGGTTTCAGGATGAAATGATAATGGCGGTCTCCCATCGAAACTTCGACAAGGAACTAAAGACGGCAGCCAAAAAAACCGGTGGCTCGACTTCCGCCTCGGGTCCTGCGGCATCGCATGCCCCCGGATTTCTCACTCAAGCCGACCTACTTTCTAGGCTCGGCCCATGCCTTTCGGCCCGTTCCGATACTTTCCGCGTACGCTTTTACGGTGAAACCACAGGCACCTCCGCAACAAATGAGGGGACTGACGAAAGCCACCTCCGAGGCGAGGCTATTTTTCAAAGACTGCCCGACGTCGCGGAACAAAAGGAAGTTTTCTCCAGTGCTGCCAACTCTTCCGATGGCGATGATTGGAACGGTCTGTACAGAACATTTGCCCTCATCGGCTTTCGTTGGTTGCGAGACAACGAGATTTGACAAGTCTCGATAATTTCAGACTCTAAGTAAGCTTAATACTCAAAACCAATAACCCCATGAAAAAATTCAATCCGCCCCGGTTTCTTCTATTTCTTGTCGCACTGGCTATTGTACCTCTTTTCCAAGGCCAAGTCAGTGACCAACAGAGAAAGCAACTGCGCGAACTGATCCGCTACCAAAGAGCTTACAATGAACAGCTGGACCAAACCCGCAAGCAACTACTTGAAAAAGACGAGGAACTACAACTCGTCTACTCCGAGATGATCGATGCTGAAAGAGTTTATCTTGAGGTCAGCAGGCAATATGAAGCCCTCGTCGAAAAGAAACTCAAAACCGATCCGGCCGCTAAAAAGATTCAGGAGAAACTAGTCAAAATCAATGAGCAAATCCGGAGCGTCGGAACCACCCCAAAGAGCCCGCGGCGTTGATGCGTCTTTCTCGTTTCTTGTTTGTATTCATTTCCTGCGCCACATCGGCAAGCTCAGTCTTTGGGAAAGTCGATAGAGACAAACCGCCGGAAGTCACGGTTAATTTCCGCCTCTTGGTATGGGCTCACGCCAAAAGTCAGTCCTCGTCTGTAACGACTTCATTTAAAACCGGAGAACCCACCGAGGTTCGCTTCCATTCAGCATTTCATTATCGAGACGGAAACGTAACTAAGGAGCTTCGCTTGCTCCCGGGGAAGCCATCTAAGAACATATCTTATGCCGGTGACGCCACATTGTCATTTTTCAGCAATCCGAATCTTGAGTCTCCATATGCATTTAGTATCTCTTTCGATCCGCGTTGGAAAGAGGTTCTGCTTCTTCTCTATCCAAAGACTTCGTCGGAAAAGACATTCAACTGTCTCCCTGTGTTCCGTCCCATCGGTCAGCCGAGCAGGGGCATTGCCGTAAACTTAACGGGCAATCAGCTTTCGCTTGCAGTAGATGGCCGCCAGCAACGTTTGCCGCCATGGAAGCCGACACAGTTTCCTTTTTCCATCAGAAACAAGGATCACATCCGGTTTGGAGTGAATGTTATCGATTATGGAAAAACCAAGCCACTTCTCTCGGTCAAAAAATTCTTTGACAGTGACGACAGCCCAATACTGTTACTACGCCGAGAAGCCTTTAGGGATTCCAAAGGTCGAATCAAGCACGGGAAGTTAATGATGACTACCCTTTAGGCGTAGCCATTTAAAAAAGCCTAGGCTTTTTGAATTTTGCCGGCCTTGATCGCCTTGGCGGAAACCCACATGCGCTTGACTTGACCGCTGGGTAGCTTGACACGTACGCGTTGCAAATTAGGACGGAAGGTGCGTTTGTTAACCTTGACTAATTGCAAGCCGATACCGCCGGACTTTTTACTGATGCCCTTACGGATGATGATACCACCTTTACGAGGGCGTTTGCCAGTGATTGCACAAATTCTAGACATGGGTACTTAAGAGGGAAAAAAAGAAAAAAATCATGAGAAGGCTTTAACGGCAAGTCATTTCCTCGCCCAAGCGCTACTTTTTGCGAGGCCGAAAGATTGCTTGATCGGCTATTGATCGGTCCAGCAGAACAACCTTGTAGTCAATTTTTTCGGGCGTGAAACGAATGTTCATTACATGGTGACCACGGGTCGCCATACCGGGAGAGCGTAAATACCAACGACTTAGGTCGGGTTTGCGTTGTGAAACGCCGAGACCCCCTTCGCCAACATATACAACACCGGTGGAGTCCTTCTTTTCATTGCGGATGGGAACAGTTCTTTTGATTACGTGACCGTCGGATTCGACAACCAAGTCGACGTCAAATTCTTCGAACAAAGGCACCCAGAATTCTTGAGCGGCGCCAGGCCTTTTGACTGCGGGCCATGCGGGCCGATGATACTCCGCCAACAACCAACGAACCTCGGGGCGCAAAGATTGAAGGGTCTTCCCCAACCATGTCCGCTGAGCCCCTCCCGCTTTGGTTTCGGTATTAAGGGTAACAAGAGCTACCTGTGAAGACAATCTAGTCGAAAAGTAGTTTTCTCGTTCCTTACCGCCGGGACTATCAAATATTTCATCGAAGAGCGGTCCACCGTCATGATTTCCCCGCGTAGGGATGATTGGCAATACTTTGCCCGATGCGGCAACCGTCAATTCATGTTGACTGAGCCAGCGCGACCATTGTCCCCAGTTTTTCCCACTGGATATGTAGTCACCCCCATGAGCGAAAGCGATTATCTCGGGGTTCTCCTCGGATAAGGCGGCCATCAATAAGTTTACTTGAGCTCTCGCAAAATGACCCGAGCGTGAATCGCCCCCGAAAAGGACGGAAAAGGAACGGTCGTTCACCGGTGCCGTAGTAAAATGCATTTCCGGTGAAAAAAGACCATCGGACTCGATGACGAACCAATAAGTTGTAGAAGGTTTGAGCTCGGCAAGTCGAGCATGATGAAAATGCTCGCCACCGGAACCGGAAAAGCGACCGTTACGGTCTGAAACTTTCTTATAGGTATAGTTCTTCGGAAAACCTTTGCGAGATTTCAAGTCATAGTGCACGAGATGATTCTTTCCCACCATTGCGGTAGTCCATGAAACGGTGGCTTTATTGGCGGGATCCGTCTTCCAAATTACTCGCCATTGGGCTGGATTAGAACTTTCCAGTTTCGACAAGCCAACTGTTTTTTGATTAACGAACTTTTCGTCCAACCAAGGGGTCTTTTCATTGGCGGATATTCCTTTTAGGAGGGATATCGAAAGGAGTAGAGTTAAGTGCAATGTTGTAGGTTTCATGAGTGTTTAGAGGATTTGATCTTGGCCCTCATCTCCCACCAAAGCAATAGTGGAATGCCCCAGTTGGCTGCACGAATAATAAGATCGGGCCAACGCTCTATGCCGAACGCAGTTAATCTGGAAGTAGCGGTGACAAATCCCCAAATCCCCATCCACAAAGCAATGGTTTTTCGATACTTGGAAGGGAGAAGAATTAAACAGGCCAACAAAAAGTCGATTCGCCCGATCCAGGGAAGTAAAAGGAGTGCAATTTTTTCTCGTTCTTCCGCTAACCTCCAGTCGCTTCCGAGGAAAGTATCTATTGTCCCAACGATCAAATCCACAAAACCGGGCTTCAACCAATACGCGGCTAGACCATGTCCGATAAAGGTTGAAGCAATCCCAATACGTAAGTACCCCTCAAGTTTTGGATAGTAACCTGTACCCGTCACGCAGACAAGCAACACGACTGGAGCGACGAAGCGAACGGCGTGGCCAAAGGGATCCGTTGCGGCAAACTTATCTTCAATGTTCATTTGCCATGAAAGAACCGCGTTAAAAAAAGTCCATCCGGCTACAAAGCATAGTAACGCAGCATCACATCGAACGACAGGACAGGACCATTTGGTTTGGGAAGCCGGCAAAGATGCACGGCCTAGAAAAGGAAGTGCACAACCTGCCACCCATAGTATTAGGGCAATAGTTGTGTCCACTGATCCGGCAAAGGCGTCCCCTTGCAGAGGCAACAACCAGCTATTAAGATGAGAAGGAACCGCAAGCGAGGCCGCGTACCCGAAGCACTGCAAGGAAATGATCCAACGCAGCCCACATGCCATGCGAGCATAAGACAAATGAGTTTCGAGTGAGTTCACCATTAACTATTCTTCAATCATTGAAAAAGTTTCGGACAATGCAGGAACTGAGCATTTCGGCCAGACCAAAGACATCCTTCCGAACTTGCGCGATCTAAAGGAAATCACTTTCATCACCTCCTATTCAATTTCATGAACAAACGAATTTTTGGTAATAGTAATTTTCATGCCTCAGAGGTAGGGCTCGGTTGCTGGCAGTTGGGTGGTGATTGCTGGGGCGATATCGATGAAGCAGAAGCCTTGGGCATTTTGCAAGGAGCAGTTGAAAGTGGCGTCAACTTCCTCGACACCGCAGACGTGTACGGAGGTGGAAGGAGCGAGCAGCTGATTGGGAAGTTTCTAAAGGGAAACCCGGATGAGATATTCGTCGCGACCAAGCTGGGTAGACGGGACCATATGTTCCCTGATAACTTCACATCTGAAAATCTACGTGGTTCTACGGAAGACTCGCTCAAACATCTTGGCGTGGAAAGCCTTGACCTCACACAGCTACATTGTCTCCCGACTGAAGTTTTAAGGCAAGGAGAAGTGTTTGAAGAAATGCGAAAACAACAGGCAGCCGGCTTAATCCGCCGATGGGGCGTGAGTGTGGAGAGCATGGATGAAGCTCTGATCTGTCTGGGTCAAGACGGTCTGACCTCTCTTCAAATCATCTTCAACGTTTTCCGCCGTAAGCCGGCCGAGATACTATTCGAAAAGGCAAAGGCGATGAATATTGCAATTATAGTAAGGTTGCCGCTGGCCAGCGGACTTTTGTCGGGCAAGCTTTCACCCGATTCCACCTTTTCAGAGAATGACCATCGAGGTTTCAACGCAGACGGTCAATTCTTCAACGTCGGCGAAACATTCGCGGGACTCGGCTTAGACAAAGGCACTGAACTGGCGGATGAGCTGAAGCAATTCGTTCCCGAAGGCATGAGTATGGCGACGATGGCCCTGAGATGGATACTCGATTTCGACGGTATCACGACGATCATCCCGGGAGCGAGTCGCATGGAGCAAGCTCAAGATAACGCCTCCGCTTCAAAGCTTCCCTCTCTCCCCGACGAACTTCACGAAAAGCTCAAAGTCTTCTATAACGAAAGAGTGATGTCTCACATTCGAGGACCTTATTGAGGAGTGAGATGCTCAAAACTCGGCTAAGTAAAATCCTCGCATTGATTTTTTTCTTTGCCCTCATTATGGGACCGGGTCCCGGTTTATATCTGGTTAACCCATCGCACGATAATCCATGCTCCACTACGTTTCTCGGCATGCCCATTCTCTTCGCGTGGTCGTCCTTCTGGTTTTTTGTACAGGCAGGGGTGGTGTTGGTGGCCTACCGGAAGCTCTGGGCGAAAAGCGATAATCTTGAAGAATGAATAATTTTCGCATCCTAGCAGCCACCGATACAGCAGTAGGGCATCTTCCCCATTTTATGCTCGGGGGCTATATGCTGCTACTGGTCTGGTTATGCTACCTAGGCTACCGTAAGGGAAAGGCAACGGAGGAAGACTACTACCTTGCCGGACGTGGGCAGGGCACGATCGTTACTTCACTCACGATCATGGCCACCTTTTTTTCCAGCGCCGCGTTACTGGGTATTCCCGGGGTGGTGTATCGGGACGGTATCAGCTTCTTTCTGTTCGCCCTCAACCTTCCAGTAGCAGGAGCCGCCATTTATTTACTTGGCGACCGTATGCGAAAACTAGGCAAGGCGAGAGGCTACGTAACGCCAGCCGACCTCGTCGGGGATTATTACGGCGGAGCGGAGGTAAGACTTTTAGCCGCGGCCACGAGTGCCCTTTACGTACTGCCCTACGTCATCATGCAAATCAAGGCGGGGGGATACCTCGCCCAACGTCTTTTCCCTGATGCGCCACCTCTGGAATTTTTCGGAAGCTCTTTCACGATGTACGAAACAGGCGTGTGGGCTCTTTCTTTCCTGACCATGGCCTATGTGCTGGTAGGAGGCATGCGTTCGGTGGCTTGGACGGATGTAATCCAAGGCATCCTACTAATTTTTGGCATGCTGGTCGCAGGTCTTGCCACAATTGCATATTTCGGTGGTCTCGGCGGCTATTTCGAGGCGGTCTCGGCACTTCCCGCAAAGGCTCTTTCAGCTCCCGGATATTCGGACAAGTGGAATGCAGGAATGCTCTTCACGATTTGTGCTTTTGCCTCTCTCGGATCGATCATACAGCCAGGGCAATGGATGCGTTTCTACGCAGCCAAGGATTCGGGTACTTTACGGAAATCGGCACTCGTATTTGCAGTCGTCTTGCCTGTCTGCTTTCTCTTCGGCATCATGCTCGTAGCCTTGGGTGGGCAAGTCCTGTTCCCGCCTGAAATCACGGCAGAGGGAATCATTCCGCATCCTTCGATCGGAGCTAAATCAAGCGAGGTGGACCAAATTGTCATCGTCATGATTCAGCGGGTGGTGCCTGAAATGCTAGGCATTACCTTTGGCGCAATTGTGGTAACCCTGATTTTGATTGCCGTACTGGCTGCCTCCATGAGCACTGCCGACAGTAATTTGCACGCCTTAAGCGCCGTCCTGACCCGCGACGTCTACGACCGTTTCATCCGCCCGCAAGCCGATGAGCGAGAGAGGACATGGGTCGGGCGAATCGTAATTGTGCTAGCGACAATGGCAGCGGTCGCGTTGGTGGAGTGGAGTCAAAAGGCGGGAGCGTTCAATCCGCTAGAACTAATATCCCAGCTAATGCTATTGGCCATCGCCTTCTCTAGTCAGTTACTTCCTATCGCCATCGACGTCTTATTTCTGAACAAGGGAAGCCGCCAAGGAGCCATCGCCGGTTTGACCTCAGGCATTGGATTGGTCCTCCTTCTAACGATAAAACCCGAATGGAGCTTCGGTCTCACGAAGATCGTTCATGTCAGCGCCGTAGGCATCGCTGCCAACGCGATAGTGTTCGGTTTCGTCAGCCGAGTAACGAAAAAGGTACCGCAAAAGCGCATTGACGAGTTCCGCAGGATAATCAAAGCCAAGGGGTAATCCTTCACCATTAATTATTATGAGCACTCCACGCATCCAAGTTTCCACCGTTGGTTCCTATCCCGTTCCTGATTGGCTTGCCGTCTACCCGAACGAACAATCCCTATTGGATGCCACCCGCGTCATCTTCGCCACTCAACGCGATGCAGGCGTCGATCTGCCGACCGACGGCGAATTGTACCGCTTTGACGTCAATCATCCCGACACCAACGGCATGATCGAATACTTTACGGGCAAGCTCGGGGGCATCGACTCCCAAGTCGGTCGCGCCGACCACGATGCCTTTCGGGCCAAGACCGAGATGGGCTTTCGGGCCAAGCCGGCCGGCATCGTACGTAGCGAGTTAAATGAGGGCGTGCTGAACCTTCCGGAGGATTGCTCACGAGCTGCAAGCGTTGCGGGCGGCTCCTTCAAGTTCACCGTCACTTCACCCTACATGCTGGCCCGCACCCTGCTGGACCTCCATTACGGTGACTTCGAGAAACTCACTCTCGGCCTCGCCGACGTACTTGCCAAGCAAGCTTCCTCCCTATCTTGTGCCTGCCTTCAGGTAGACGAGGCAAACGTTCCCGGGAACCCCGCCCATGGTCCCCTTGCCGCCGAGGCCATCAACCGTATTCTCGATGCCTTCGAAGGGGAAAAAGCCGTCCACCTCTGCTTCGGCAACTATGGCGGTCAAACCATCCAAGGCGGAACTTGGGAAGCCTTGCTTGCTTTCCTCAATGCCCTTCGAGCCGACCATGTCGTACTCGAGCTTGCCCACCGTCCGAGCGAAGACCTAGAAGCCCTCGCCAAAGTGGACGAACGTATCGCCCTCGGCATCGGGGTGGTCGACGTGAAGGCAAACCAAGTCGAGACGGCGGACGACGTCGCCAAAGCCCTCGAACAAGCAGAGTCCAAGCTCGGGGAGGGACGAATCCGCTGGATTCACCCCGACTGTGGTTTTTGGATGCTGAAGCGTTCCGTGGCAGACCGCAAGATCGCCGCCCTTGCCGCCGGACGCGACCTCTACCTCGGGCAGTGAAGATCGCTCTCCCCACGCTCGACCTCAAGCAGGTCGATTTCCGCGTCCTCCCCATGCGGACTCGCTTTCCGTTTAAATATGGCATCGCCAGTCTCACCGCTCTACCCCACCTCGTGCTGCAGGCCTCCGTCGAGGTAAACGGAACCCTCGCACACGGCATCACCTCCGAAGGTCTGCCGCCGAAGTGGTTCACGAAAGCACCCGACACCACCTTCGAGCAAGACCTCCCCGCCATGCTCGCCGTCATCGAGAACGCTGTAAACGTCGCCATTGCCTCCCCTTCCACCACCTTCTTCAACCTTTGGCGAAACCTCTACGACGAACAAGTGGCTTGGGCATCCGCTGAAGGGCATCCGCCTCTTCTCGCCAACCTCGGCGTAAGCCTCGTGGAACGCGCCTTGCTCGATGCCCTCTGCCGCCACCTCGGGCGCCCTATCCACAAAGTCATCCGCGAAAACCTGCTTGGAATCCGTCTTGGCGACGTTCGCCCGGAGCTAAACGATCTTTCTCTCGCCGAAGCTCTGCCCCAAAAGCCACGGGCTACAATCATCGCTCGCCACACCATCGGTCTCGGCGATCCCCTGACGCCCGACGACGTCACCGACGAAACCCGTGCAGACGACACTCTGCCCCTCGACCTCGAGTCCTGCATTCGCTCCCATAAATTAAATTATTTTAAAATAAAAGTCTGCGGCCAGCTCGAGTCGGACCTGCCTCGCCTCCGAAAATTGGCCGAACTGCTGGGCCCCAAAGCCCGTTTCACCCTAGATGGCAACGAACAGTACCCGAGCATCTCGGCCTTTCGCGAGCATTGGGAAGTCTGGCGGGAGGAGGACTCCCTGAGGACTTTTCTAGACGGCGGTCTCCTCCTCGTTGAGCAACCCGCCCACCGCGACGAAACCTTCGCACCCGCAGTCGCCGCCGATTTCTCCAGTTGGCCGGAGCGACCCTGCTTTATAATCGACGAGGCCGACGGTTCCCTCGATTCCCTTCCCAACGCCCTCGACCTCGGCTACGACGGCGCCAGTCACAAGAACTGCAAGGGCATCGTCAAAGGCATCGCCAACGCCGCCACCCTCGCCCACGCTAGAGCTTTCCGTGAACGCCCCGTCCACCTCTCGGGGGAAGACCTCGCCAATGTTGGCCCCATCGCCCTCCTGCAGGACCTCGCCATCATGGCCACACTTGGCATCGAGCACGTCGAGCGCAACGGGCATCACTATTTCAAAGGCCTCTCCGCATGGCCCGAATCCGTCCAAAAAATCATTCTCGCCCACCACGGCGACCTTTACCATCACCACCACGATGGTTATCCCACCCTGCTCATCGAAAACGGCCTCCTCGACATCACCACCCTTAACGCTGCTCCCTTTGGTCCCGCCCCAAACCTCGATTTTTCAGCCCTCGCAGAAGTGAAACTGAGCGACTCAAACAGCTTCATCCAAGAAGGCTTGCACACAGTATAAACAACATTCAGATTGGATATCTCTTATCCAAGAAACTGTCATTCGTTTAAGCGTTGTGGTACTTCAACCGCAGTCACAATTCTTTTCCAATATATATCCACAACTTCAAAAAAGGTAAACCAAATGGCACTATCTGATTTTTTTCTTTCGGACGGGGAATATCACCTCAGGGAATTAGTAACCCTTCAGAGGCAACAAATGCGAAGAGACCGCAATCAGAAAAGAAGCAATAGCCGAGCGGAGAAATCAGTTGATAAGAAAATAGAGCAACTGGAACACGACTTGGGGTTTGTATCGCTCCTCTTGGCTAGTGTGATGGAATTGTTAAACGACAAAGGTGTGGTTAAACGTAATGACGTTAAGGAAATCTTTAAGGACTTGGATTTGGTCGATGGCGTTAAAGACGGCAAAATAGACATAAATATGCTTCGTGTCATGACTGGAAGCAAAGAAGACATCATGGATAGAGAAGACACCACCACGATAACTTATGATGACGCGCCGCTGTATGTTAAGAAACAACATTACGGAAACTATAGCGCCGAGCAATTGGAGAAAGGTAAAATCGTTTTATTCACAAAAGGCCCTAAGCAAGGAACCTCTGTCTTCATCGAGGCGGATGCCGAACCTCCGCCTCCTCCCATTAAAAATATAGATAGATAATCCCAGAGTCTCCTAAGTTGTATCGTCGCTGACTAACGGAATAATCGAAAAGTCGAGTTGACGGTTCGGGAATCAGTCATGAGGCGGGCCATTTCCTTGATTAGGTCGGGTTGTTTGTCAGCGAGGTTTTTGGTTTCGCCGATGTCGCGGGAAAGGTCGTAAAGTTCTATGGGACCATCGGGTTTCTTGCGGACGTTTAGGCGGATGGCCTTCCACTTGCCCTTGCGGATGGCTTGCTTGCCGCCCTGCTCGTGGAACTCCCAATAAACATATTCCCGCTTGGTCTGCTTGCTTTTCTCACCTCTGAGAGTAGGGGCGAATGAGAAACCGTCGATGCCGGCAGGAGCAGATATCCCTGCGAGTTCGCAAAACGTAGGCAGCACATCCCAACCGGTGCCGACATGGGAACTGGTCGAGCCGGGCTTGATTACGCCGGGCCACCATGCGGTAGTAGCTACGCGGATGCCCCCTTCGTAAAGGTCTCGCTTGTAGCCACGCAGGGGACCGTTACTGTCAAAGAAATCGGGTTTGTGACCTCCTTCCTTGTGAGGACCGTTGTCGGAGGTGAAGATGACAAGAGTGTCTTTGGCTATGCCTAGTTCGTTCAATAGGTTGAGAATACGGCCGACATCGTGGTCAAGAATGGTCATCATCCCGGCAAAGGCCGCGACGGGGTTGTTTATAACCGCTCCTCCGTATTTTCCCTTCACGTCTTCAAACTCTTGAAATTTCTTGCGCCATGGAAGTACGTATTCCTCGGGTGCCTGCATAGCGGCATGGGGAATGGTAAAGGGGGCGTAGCAAAAGAAAGGCTTGTCCTTGTTCTTGCGGATGAACTTGAGGCACTCCTCTGCAATCAGGCTATGGGAGTAGGACTTGCGATTCAGCTCAACCTTCGAGCGGTCACTCCAGAGATGGGTCGGATAGAAATTGTGAGCCTGGCGCTGACAGTTGTATCCGTAAAAGCGATCGAAGCCTTGGTTCATTGGATCGCCTTCGGAACCAGGAGCTCCGAGACCCCATTTGCCGAACATACCCGAGACATACCCCACCTTGCCGAGGACTTCAGGTATAGTGAGGGCGGAGGCGGCGAGTGGAGCCTGCCCCTCAGGTAGAACCTCGCGATTACCCCGAACAAGCGCATGACCCGTGTGAACTCCCGTCATGAGACTACAGCGTGAAGGAGCGCAGACGGTACTGGCGGCGTAGAAATCGGTGAGCTTCATTCCCTCGGTTGCCATACGGTCGACACTTGGCGTCTTGAAATGCTTTTGCCCGAAACAGGAGAAGTCACCGTAGCCGGCGTCGTCCACCATGATGTAGACGAAGTTCGGTTTGCGGGCAGTGGCGTGGGAAAAAGTAAAAGCGGTGGCACACAGGAGAGCCAAGACGTGAATGTGCTTCATGATTTAGATTTTTTTGGGTAAAAGTGAAAAGAAACAGGGATAATCGTCAAAAGCGTGAGGTCACGCAGAAAGTTCATTTGCCGGGCAAAGGCTCTATGTAGATGAATTGTCGGAATTTCCAGTCGCCATCGATCTTTAGGAAATCAATTTTGGCATGAAAGGATTCAACGCGGTTGGAACCTTGAATATTATCAGTTCCTTCAGCATGGACGTCGGCAGAAGTTGTGGCATCCGTCTCCTCCAAGGAAAGAATTTTGATATTTTCGAAACGGAGGCTGAGTCCCGTGGACTGAAGGCGAATTCGACCGTAGAGCTGCATAATTTCTCGGTTGGTATATTGGCCCGCAAGTCTAGATCGGCGACCGATTTCTAGATAAACTTGGGGGGCGAAAAGATCACGGAAGTCTTCGAGAACCAGTGCATCTGCTATAGTTGACGCTGAGCCGGACTTTGATGCAATAACGGAAAGATCCTCAAATTGAGCTAGAATCCTCTCCTCTTCAGTTGGATAAAACAAGCCAAAGAGCAGGAGTGCGACCGCAAAGAATATTAGCGAAAATATACCGATTCGGGTTCTCATTGAGGTGCTGAGGGTTCTGAAAAGGAAAAGCCGAGAGACAAAGTCCCCTAATGCTAAACTTCATGAAATGATAAAAAGTCGTAGCGAATGAAACTTCTATTCTGCATAGGCTAAGTTACGAACCAAAGGAACGGTTTGACATTTCAGGCGAACAATTAAAAACGAAAAGTCGAAATCGCTAAAACAGAGGACAGAGAAAACTCGCGTTCAAGCTGGTGCATAACCAGCTGGCAAAGAGCTAGCTAGCGCACAAAGACTAGGCCGGTCTGGCCTTTTTCACCGTAAAAAACAAATTTGACTTGGTAACCCGCATTAAGCAGATCGGCGGAACGAATTCTATAATCACGAGATTGTTCAGGGTAAATTATTTGAAGGTCACGACGGGTCGCTTGTCCCGAAAAAATGACTGCAGATAGAACAAGAATAATGCCGACGAGACCATAGTGTAATTTTTTCATAGGTTTAATTTTTTATTACTGTGAGATGATAAGATTTTCTGAGTGGAAAAGGTAAGGATAGTTACTTTCCTCGCGCCTCGCGAAGGGTTCGTTGATCGCCGATGCCTTCCACAAAATAGGCTCTGACTTCAGATAGTTTTTGTACAAACTTGACACCTTTTTCAGACCCCAAAACACTGAGAGCGGAGGCAAGAGAGTCTGCATACATTGGCCTAGGAGTAACAACCGTGACTTGAATTCGAGTAGTTAGACCGATACCGGTATTCGGATCTACAAGGTGAGAGTAACGTTTACCCAAGATTTCAACGAATTGCTCCACGTCGCCAGAACTAGCTACTGCGCAACGGGCCAATTCCAAAACAGGAAGGTCGGGATGCTTGAGCCCGCCAATCTCGATTCGCCAACCTTTACGACCTGGAGGAGGATCACCTAACGCCAAATCCCCCCCGGCGTCCACAAGAACCGATCGAATACCTCGCTGCCCCAAAACCATAAGGGCTTTTTCGGCGACATATCCCTTTGCGATACCTCCAAGATCGAGCACCATGTTGGGAACCTCTAGAAGAGCAGTTTGTTTTGTCTGTGAAATGTTCAGATGCCGAAAGCCGACCGCCTTGCGAACTTCCGCAAGCTTCTCGGTTAAGGGAAAAGCCTTTCGGAAACGAGCGATCCGCCAAAGGCGCACGCATGGTCCAATCGTAACGTCAAAAGCACCTGCCGTTTGCCGAGAAAGTTTTTGAGAGGCATCAAGCACTGCAAAAAGATCATCGCTGAGCGCTATGCGTTGCCCCGAGCCGGAAGTATCAGAAAGACGACTAAGTTCACTTTCTGCGTCATAGTCACTGAAAATGGCATTGAGGCGTTCGACCTCAGCAAAAGCGGCATTGGCGGCTTCCTTAGCAATCTTTTCGCTATCTGCATAGAGAACAATGCGGAAATCCGCACCCATTTGCTTTTCGACGAAAGCAAAGCGTGTCCGCTCCGCTTGAGAGATTTGAAGCGAAATCCGGAAGAGGATTAAAGCTATTGCAAGAAATCGCATAGTATATAACTTCGCACAACCTAAGCCTTCCTACAACAGAGCTTTTTTCTTCACACTTAGAAATGTTTTTGGGATAAAGGGCGATTTACCCTATATTTGATAGTATTAACTAATAATATAATGAAACGGTATCATCTACATTTACTTACACACCTAAGTGCTAGTCTAGGCCTATTTGGCACGTTGGCAGCTGAAATTGACTTTGTTCAAGACGTGAAGCCTGTACTGGAGTTCAACTGCGTAAGCTGTCACCGCGCCGACAACGCAAAAGGCAAGCTTCGCCTCGATGAAAAAGAATTCGCGTTTAAGTCCAAAGATGTAATTACTCCCGGCGATCCCGAGGAAAGCTCTCTCTACTGGACGACCACACTCGCTATAGACGACGATGAAATCATGCCTCCGGTCAAGAACGAGGAAAAGGATTACCCTCTTCGTAAAGCTGAGCAAACAATCCTTAAGCAATGGATAAAGGAAGGAGCCAAATGGCCTGATGGGATAAAACTGACTTCACGCAAGAGATTGCCGAAAAAAATCTCATTCGTGAATGACGTAAAACCAATTCTCGAGATTAATTGCTTAAGTTGCCATCGGAAGGATAAAGCCGAGGGCAAACTTAGATTGGACACCTTTGAGCACGCCTTCGCCAATGATGACGTCATCGTCCCCGGTGACCCCGTCGCAAGCGATCTTTGGTATTTATGCACTCTACCGATGGACGATGAGGAGCTCATGCCCCCTGAGGGGAACGACCCTCTCGACCCTGCCGATCTATTCATGCTTCGCAGATGGATTGAAGAAGGGGCTGAATGGCCGGAAGGAATTATACTTCAACCTAAAAAGAAATCCCTAACCGTTTTGGGAATGTTGCCTAAAGAACTTTACCAGAAATTAGGCTTCAAGGCTGGAACGGCAAATGATGGCTTCAAGGCTTACACGCAAGAAATCCCTACTTCCGACTCTTCTTTCGACCTGTTGCCCATAAAAGGTGGAACCTTTACCATGGGCAGCCCCAAAGAAGATCCGAATCGAGGAAAAGAGGAGCATATAGCCCACAAAGTTAAGGTGAATGATTTCTGGATGGCCAAGCATGAATTGACTTGGGATGAATACGAACTCTGGATGCTTAACTTGGACAAGGACAACCGTAAGTACAAAAAGTTGGAGCCCACCGACGCCGATGAACTGACCGATGGCGTAACTAAGCCAACTGCTCCATATACCGACATGACTTTCGGAATGGGAAAAAATGGTTATCCGGCGATATGCATGACGCAACTCGCCGCGAAGATGTATAGCATGTGGCTAAGCGCAAGAACGGGTAGGTTTTATCGTTTGCCCACCGAGGCAGAATGGGAATACGCCTGTAAGGCCGGAACGGAAACAGCCTACAGTTTTGGCGAAGACAAGGGGGAACTCTCTAAACACTCTTGGCATCTCGGAAATAGCCGTTTTAAGTATCAGAAAATTGGTCAAAAACCTGCAAACCCTTGGGGCTTGCACGATATGCACGGAAATGTGTGGGAATGGGTTCTCGACCAATATGTTCCCCCCGGTGAATCAGCCTTCAAGGGCCTAGTGGAAAATCCATTGGTCGCTCCAAACACGCTTTATCCAAGATTAGTCAAAGGCGGGTCTTGGGACGATGGATCGAGTAAACACAGAAGTGCTGCTCGCATGGGTTCGAACGAAGCATGGAAACAGCAGGATCCGCAAATTCCGAAAAGCGTCTGGTATCATACCGATGCCCTCTTCGTGGGTTTTCGCCTAGTACGTCCCAGAGAAGTACCACCACTCTCGGACATAGAAAAGTTCTGGCCTTCAGAGGAAGATATTAAAGCTATCCCAAGTCGCTGAATTTTTTTCTTATCTGAATCTCGCCTTCTCGAAAAATTTCAAAACTGAGATCAACTTTAACTTTGCCACAAGGATTTAGACTCTTTGGGGTGAAATGTTTCCCACACCTCAAAAAATAGACTTCGAACTCCTAAAGATAAACCATTATGGATATGCGCTTTCTCTTCCCTCACTGCTTTGCCTTGATTGCCTCTTGTGTAATCTTAACCGCAGCGCCACGACAATTCGGTGGTACCTTCACGGATGCCACCGATCCTAAACTACCTGCCGATTACCAGTATCAAGGAGAATATGCGGCAGAAGGCCTTGGCGCCCAGGTGATCGCCCTCGACAAGGGCGCGTTCCATGCAGTGCTCTATACAGGTGGTTTGCCAGGGGCCGGATGGGACGGCAAGAACAAGATTTTACTGGATGGCAAACTCGTAGGGAAATCCGTTATTCTGCATGCCGCCAAGGGCAAAAAGCGTTACCTCGGTAATTCTCCCGCAGAGTTTAGTGCAACAAGAGACTTTCCTCCACAAGGTCACAAGGAATATTCCGGAGTGATCTCGGGAGACAAACTCGAAGGAAAGACCGACAAAGGGAAAAGTTTTTCTCTTACCAAGGCAAACCGCGTAAGCCCTACCATGGGCAAGAAGTCACCCAAAGGCGCCATCGTACTCTTTGATGGTAAAAGCAAAGAAGAATGGCAAGGTGGCCGAGTTGACGAGAAAACCAAGCTTCTCAACACCGATGGGAGTGACATTCGTACCAAGCGTAAATTCAACGACTACCTTATGCACATCGAATTCCTCCTGCCTTATCGCCCTGCCGCAAGAGGGCAAGGTCGTGGCAACAGCGGCTTCTACCAAGTGGACCACTACGAGATGCAAATTCTCGACTCCTTCGGGCTCGAGGGTCTCAACAACGAATGTGGCGGCATCTATTCGAAGAAAGCCTCCGACGTGAACGGGTGCTTCCCTCCCCTGCGTTGGCAAACCTACGACGTCGAGTTCACCAACGCCAAGTCCAAGGATGGGAAGAAAACGAAGAATGCCGTGTTTACCGCCCGCCTCAACGGTATCCTGATCCACGACAAGTACGACATCCCAGGCAAGACCGGTGGCTCTCGCGGTGATCCCGAAGGAACTCCCGGGCCGATTAAATTACAAGGACACGGCAATCCTCTACAGTTCCGAAACATCTGGATCTTGGAAAAGTAAAGTTTCGCATCTCGAGTCCAAGCGAAGTTATTCCATTGCCGCCATAGGTGCCTTTGGTGGTGCTAACAAATGATATGTCCTAAAGTTCTTTGAGTTGCTAAACATATCTTGAACGATGGCACGAAAGTGTTTTCAGTAGATTGCGATGCTGAAACCCTTGCCGAACAACTCTCTAGTGGCGGAAAGAGATCGCTGTAGCTATGCCGATGGAGACATGTCGCTCACTGTTTGGTTCGACGAAAACGACGAAATCTTTGCATTCGAATTGGTCTTTGATCTCTTGCTTGATGAATATGCAGTTCGACATACTAGGGGCAAACTGGGGAAATACCTTAATGTTTCCGAAGGAGAGCTCAAGCCGGGCAGAATTCAAAAACAAGTTTTAGGCTCACAAAACCATTATTTGCCGTCATCACGTTTGAAAAGTTTTGAAGATCGGGCCGACAACCTTCCAAGGAAGATTCGCGAACATATAAGCGAATCTCTCTTGAGAATGATTGCCGAAGGGGAGCAGACGAAGATTGACGATTAAGGTGACTCTCACGAAAACAAAATAGCTTTCAATCGAATCCTCAATACCAAGCAAAAAGATATCATGTACAAAATGCTCCTCTTTTCACTTTTCACAATCGCCTCAGCTAGCTTTGCCTTTGCTGAAAAAAATACTGCCGAGGTTACCCTCAATAAAGACGATGTCTCAGTTGCTGTTAAAGTAGCCGGCAAACTCTTCACCAAATACGTCTACAATGACGAGAAGCGAGCAAAGCCGATCTTGTATCCGGTGATAGGACCAAACGACATTCCCATGACCAGGCGATACCCGCTTGAAGAAGCCGGTGAAGGCGAAGCCAAGGATCACCCCCACCACGCTTCGCTTTGGTATACTCACGGGGAAGTAAACGGCATTAGCTTTTGGCATATCGGGAAAGATACGGGGGAAATCATCCATGAAAAATTCCTCAAACTCAAAGGCAACGTCATCGCCACTAGAAACAAGTGGGTTGATTCAAAGGGGAAGGTTGTGTGCCGTGACGAGCGCGAACTCGCTTTTCACGGTGAAGGCGACGACAGGGCAATCGACGTAACGGTAAAGATTCTCGCCGATTCCGGCGACGTCACTTTCGGCGATACCAAGGAAGGCTCAATGGGAATCAGGTCCAACCCGGTTCTTCGCCTAAAAGGATCGGTCGCCAAAGGCAAAGCGCTCAACAGCGCCGGCGATACCGACAAGGCGCTTTGGGGGAAACGTGCCGCTTGGGTATCCTACTGGGCCCCACAGAAAAAGAAAGTGGTTGGCTTCTCTATCTTCGGTCATCCCACCAATCCCAGACACCCGACTTGGTGGCACGCCCGCGACTACGGCTTAGTTGCCGCCAATCCTTTTGGTATCCACAACTTCGAAAGAAAACCAAAGGGGACGGGGGATATGAAAGTGAAGAACGGTGAGTCCGTAACCTTCCGCTATCGTTTTCTCTTCCATGCAAATGACGCCAAAACCGCAGGCATTGCAAAAAGGTACGAAGATTGGGCGAAATAGAACGGGAGACTATGCCCGTAAGGCAAAAATCTGATTTAGCGGGAAATACGGATATTGACCCCGCTTCTACGCGAAAATCCTGAGGAGGTTCCAATGAACCCACCGTTGATGCCGTTTAATGAAACACCTCCTGCAAACGGATTCACGTAAACTGGGGAAGGGCCTCTAGGCAAAATAACAACAGAGGTGTTCGCCGGAATACCATTGGTAAATACAATTTGGCTAGGTTGTTGATAAAGGATTGGACCGGATACGCTCGGAAGCCCAATGAAATTTCCTCCCATTACCATCGGACCACCCACGCCGGTTGTAATCGTAGAGCCCGAACGAAAGGCAATGCGAGCCTGCCAGTTGTCCTTTACCAAATCAAAGGTCACACCCGTGGTACTGAATCGATTATACCTGCCCGCCAATCGATCATAGCCATTCACCCAAGATAAAAACGGGGTTGGGCCATTTCCAATGACGACCGGGCGATAGCCGGGACCATACAATATGTTCTGCCCGTACCCAATCCCTCCGGCGTTCAACATTTTTATAAGTAACTGCAAATGACCGGGATATTGCTTGCCATAAATAAAATAGCTTTCCTTGGAACCAGTTTGCCAACGCAACACATAGGTTTGGTCGACAGCACTAAAAAGTGAGATTGCACTTTCAAATATACGACCATCCTTGCGACGAATCTTTACTATTTCGGATTCCTCATCGTAAGAAATGACGGAGGCATCAATCTTTCGCACGCCGTCCGCACTTGTAAAGACCCGCCCGAACAAAGGGGAGGCGAATGCGGCCAGAAGGAAAACTGAGAAGAGATATCTCATTCCGATAGTACATAAGCGTACTATCTCTCCTTGAGCAGGTCAAATGATTATAAAGGTTTTTCTTTGATTGTACCTGAGGCCACTATGAGATTTCATTTTCTTAATCCTCATTTCAAAATTCTGTAAATCCATTGAAAGGAAATCCTACCGTGTCCCGTAATTTCATAAATTCTGTGTTCATCGCCGTTGCCTCGACTGTTGCCCTGAATTCTATTCACGCGACAGAGCCCGCCTTTGGCAAACAGCCCAATGTCATCCTCGTCATCACCGACGACCAAGGTTACGGACCGGTTGGCAAGCATGGGCATCCTTGGATCAAGACTCCAAGTCTTGATGCCTTGCACGGTCAAAGTACCCGGTTTGATCGCTTCTTGGTTAGCCCAACTTGCTCTCCGACACGAGCCGCTCTCATGTCGGGTCGTCATCCGATGAAAAACGGGATCACTCATACCATTCTGGAGCGTGAGCGGATGGCCTTGAGCACGGTGACCCTTCCTCAGGTTCTGTCCAAGGCGGGTTATGTTTCGGGGATTTTCGGAAAGTGGCATTTGGGAGACGAGGAACCCTATCAGCCTCACAAGCGCGGTTTTGACGAGGCTTTCATTCACGGGGCGGGAGGAATTGGCCAGGCTTATAAATGCTCTTGCGCCGATGCTCCCGGAAACAAGTACTTCAATCCAACCATCCGCCACAACGGCTCCTTCGTAAAGACCGAGGGTTATTGCACTGACTTGTTTTTCACCGCCGGGATGGGTTGGATTAAAAAGGTAAAGGATGAGGGTAAACCGTTCTTTGCCTATATTACGACCAACGCCCCGCACGGCCCTTTCATCGCCCCGCCGAAAAACACCAAGCGCTTCACGGACCTCGGGTTTGAGGGGAAGACCGCCGGTTTCTACGGCATGATCGAGAATATCGACGAAAACATGGGTCGTCTCATGAGCAAACTTGACGAATGGGATCTAAGCAAAGACACCATCCTCATCTTTATGTCGGACAATGGTTCGGTTGGTAGCATGGTGCGGGAAGGCACCAAATTGGGCACTTCCGAAAACGGAAAGCCCATGGAAGGATTCAACGCAGGTATGAGGGGCTCCAAAGGCTCGCCCTACGAAGGCGGAGTCCGTGTCCCGTTCTTCGTTCGCTGGCCGGGCAAATTCCCATCGGGCAAGGCCGTGCAAAGAATATCCGCTCACATTGACCTTTTGCCGACACTTGCGGATATTGCGGGAATAGAGCAATTACCAAAGGGCCAAGTCGAAGGTCGAAGCCTCGTTCCTCTTCTCAAGAATTCCAAGGCCAAGTGGAAGGACCGCCATCTTTTCACGCAGGTTGCCCGGTGGAGGACCGGTTCTGAACCGACGGACCACATGTGGAAAGGTTTCGCGGTGCGCAACGCTCGTTACCGCCTAGTGGGGAACAGTCTTTACGATATGAAGAAGGATCCGAACCAGACCACTGACATAGCGGAAAAGCATCCCGAGGTGGTCAAGTCCATGCGAGCTGCTTATGAGAAGTTTTGGCAGGAAACCCGGCCGCTAATGGTCAACGAGGACGTTCCGATGTCACCTACCCGCCCCTATCATGTTCTACATGCCAAGCAATTGGAGGAAGGTGGTATTCCCGATTGGCACCCCCCGAAGCTTTAAAACCAACGAAAAGGAAATTTATCAGGCATGACTGATTCACCAAAGCTGACTGCCCCATGGGGAACACCGGCCAACGGCATGTCTCGGCGCTCCACCTTTAAGTGGGCGGCCACGGCGGCGGTTGGGGCCATGGCAACGGCAACCAGTACAAGCACCGCTACCGCCGCACCCGGGAAGGCGGACGAGCGACGCAGTTCACTGAAACGCTACAAGATGAAGAAGTCCATCAACCAGTGGGCCTTCCCCTACCCGGAGCGAATGAACCTGCGGGAATGCATGCAACTGGCCAAGGACGCGGGGTTCGACGGGATCGAATTGAACTACGACTTGGACAACGACCTCTCTCCGAAGAGCGGCACCAAAGAGTATCATGCCATACGCAAGATGGCCGATGAAATCGGCATCGCCATAAGCGGACTCTGCTCCTTCCTCTTCTGGCCCTACCCGTTGACCAGCAACGAACCGAAAGAAAGAAAGCGGGGCTTTGAGTTGGCAGGGCTCATGACCAAGGCCGCCCACGACCTCGGGGTGGAGAACCTGCTGGTAGTGCCCGGTGCCGTCCACATGCCATGGCGGGAAGACCATGACCCCACCCCCAACGACGTTTGCGACAAGCGGGCCCGCGAAGCCATCGGGAAACTTCTCCCTACCGCCGAAAAGCTGAAGGTGAAGCTAAATATGGAGAACATCTTCTTCAACGGCTTCCTGCTCTCACCCGAGGAAATGAACGACTTTGTCGATCCTTTCGGCAGCGAGTACGTGAACGTTCATTTCGATACCGGCAACATTATGCTGTTCCAGTTTCCCGAGCACTGGATACCCCAGCTCGGCAAACGCATCCAAAACGTCCACCTCAAGGAATTCTCCAAGAAAGGTACCGACCATTCTCTGGAATCCTTTCGCCCTCTACTCGACGGCACCACCAACTGGCCCGCGGTGATCGAGGCATTCGCGAAAACCGGTTACGACGGCTACCTCACTTTCGAGTACTTCCATCCTTATCCCCATTACCCGGAAGCTCTGATCCATCAAACCGCCGATTCCCTTGACCGCATGCTCGGAATTCATTCGTAAGAAAATTATGACCCGATTCTCCATCCCTCTCTTGTGCTCTCTGTTCGCGACCTCCATCGCTCATGCGAAACTCAAGGTGTTCGTGCTTGCCGGACAGTCCAACATGCAAGGAGCCGGGCAGGTGGAAATGAAGGAGAACAGCCGTAACGGAGGTCAAGGCACCTTGGCCCATCTGGTCAAAAATGAGAAGACGGCCAAGAAGTACGCCCACTTGGTGAACAAAAAAGGCGAGTGGATCACCCGACAGGACGTCTGGATCCGCTACGACGACCGCCAGGACGGCTTGCGTCCCGGATTTGGTTTCCGCAACACAAGCATAGGTCCAGAGTTGGGGTTCGGCACGATTGTAGGTGACGCCATTGAGGAACCAGTGTTACTCATCAAGACATGCTGGGGAGGCAAAAACGTGATGGTTGATTTCCGCTCTCCTTCAGGGGGCATGCCACCGAAAACCTTGATGGAACGGATGCTGGCAGGTAAAAAGAAACGAGAACCGGATGCCACCATGAAAGACGTCGAGGCCCAAGTTGGATTCTACTATCGGGAGATGATTCGGTTGGTGAACGAAACGCTCAAGGACATCAAAAAGTACTACCCCGCCTATGACGGCAAAGGGTACGAGTTGGTCGGATTCGGGTGGCACCAAGGCTGGAACGACGGAGGCAGCATGGACAACGTCAATGCATATGAGGAAAACCTGAGCAATATCATCAAGGATCTTCGCAAGGAGTGGAACGCGCCCAACCTGCCCATGGCTATCGGGGTAAGCGGCTTCGGCGGACGCAATCAGAAGGTAGATCGCCGCCTCGGCATCATCGCCGCCCAACACGCAGTGGCGAAACGCAAGGAATTCAAGGGTACGGTCGCCAGCGTGGAGACCCGCGACTTCTTTCGCCCAGCCGAAGTATCTCCTTCACGACAAGGGTATCACTGGAACGGCAACGCCGAAACCTTTTATCTCATCGGCGAAGGCATGGGGCAGGCCATGGTAAAGTTGCTTGAGAAATGAAAGCTCTTCGCGCCAAAGCCGCATTCACCGCGGCACTTGCTTTCATTCAGCTCAGCCTGTCGGCGGAAACAGAAAATTGGTGGTCCCGAAAGCCGCTAGTCGAGCTCAAGCTTCCTCTCGAAAATTCATGGACGCGCAACGAAGTCGACCGTTTTATTCTGGCTAAGATGAAAGCAAACGACCTGCGGCCTTCGCAAGAAGCGTCCCCCCTCGCCCTTGTTCGACGGGTAACCCATGACCTAACCGGTCTGCCACCGACTCCGCAGGAAACGGAAGATTTCATGAAAGCTTACGGGAAAGATTCCGACAAAGCCTATGAAGAACTGGTTGACCGGCTGCTTGCCTCTCCTCGCTACGGCGAACGTTTCGCCCGACACTGGCTCGATGTGGCCAAGTACGCCGACACCTGCGGCTACGACAAAGACAAGCTAAGGCCTAACGCCTGGCCTTACCGCGACTACGTCATACGCTCTTTCAACGAAGACAAGCCCTATGCCCGGTTCGTGCAGGAACAAGTGGCGGGAGACGCCCTCTTTCCCGATGAACCGGATGGTATACTCGGCCTCGGTTTTCTGGCCGCGGGCCCTTGGGACTTTATCGGTCACGCCGAGGTTCCCGAATCCAAGATCGACGGCAAGGTGGCCCGTAACTTGGACCGTGACGATATGGTTTCCAATGTCTTCAACACCTTTTGCGCCGTAACCATCCAGTGCGCTCGCTGCCATGAGCACAAGGGAGACCCCATCGGGCAGGAGCATTACTACAGCTTGCAGTCGATCTTCGCCGCGGTGGACAAGGCGGACCGCAAGTACGGAAACGATGTTGCAACGGAGAAAAAACGCTCAGACTTTGAGAAAGAGCTGGTTCGACACAAGGGAGAGAAGACCAAGATCGACAAAGAGATCAAAGAGCAAGGCGGAGAAACACTAGCCAAGCTCGATTCGCAAATCAAGAGGTTGCAATCCAAGACTAAATTATCCACTAAACGACCGGAGTTCGGATACCATAGCAAGGTCGAGAATTCCCCCGACAAAGTAAAATGGGTGCAAGTGGATCTTGGGGAACGAGTAGATATGAAGGAAATCATCCTGCATGCATGCCATGACGACCACAACAATATTGGGGCAGGTTTTGGATTTCCCGTGCGGTTCCAGATAATCGCCTCCAACCGGGCCGATTTCTCGCGATCTCAAGTATTGATGGACGAATCAGGCCGAGACTTTGCCAATCCCGGATTGGTTCCCATCGAGCACGGGGTTCAGTCTTCCGCCCGCTACATTAGAGTGAAGGCAACCAAATTGGCTCCCAGATCCAACGACTTCATATTCGCCTTGGCCGAACTGGAGGTCCTTGACGGAAATGACAAAAATCGAGCCCTCAAGGCCAAGGTTTCCTCGATCGACTCGATTGAGGCCCCAAATCGCTGGAGACGGTCCAACTTGACCGACGGTATCTGGGCCCAAGGATCGGACAAGGCATCCACCCGGGCAATCGCCAAGTTGAACAAGGAAAAGGCCGCGCTGATGGCCAATCTCCAGACTCCCGAGCGAATGAAACGCCTGACGGAACTGGAAAATGCGATCAAGCAAACGAACGGTAAGATCGCCGGAATCCCCAAGGGTAATATGGTCTATGCAGTCGCAACGCACTTCAAACCCCAAGGGAACTTCAAGCCGACCAACGGCAAACCCCGCCCCATTCGTTTTCTGCACCGAGGCGACGTCACCCAACCGGGAGACGAAGTTAATCCGGGCACATTGCCCATATTCAAGGAGGAAGCATGGCAATTCGATCTTCCCGAGAAGCACGACGAATCAGCAAGAAGAGCCGCTCTCGCCAAATGGTTGGTCCGCAAGGATCATCCACTCACTTGGCGAACAATCGCCAACCGCGTCTGGCAATGGCATTTCGGGCAAGGCCTTGNCCCCTCCCCCAACGACTTCGGCGAGCTTGGCCAAACTCCNAGCCATCCCGAACTNCTCGANTGGCTTGCCCTTCGTTTCCGGAACCAAGGNGGGTCTTTCAAGAAAATGCACAANCTGCTCGTNATGANCGCCACCTANCGGCAGNCCTCGANNGGTAACGAAANCTTTGCCAAGGCGGATTCCGGAAATCGCCTGCTTTGGCGCATGAATCGCAGGAAACTATCCGCCGAGGAAATTCGGGACGCCATCCTCTCCGTCAGCGGAAAGCTCAATCTGGAGATGGGGGGGCCCGGCTACTATCTCTTCGCCTTGGAAAAAACGGCCCACTCTCCCCATTACGAATACCACAAGTTCAATCCCGAGGATGCCAAGAGCCACCGACGCTCCATTTATCGTTTCATCGTGCGTTCGCAACCGAACCCCTTCATGACCACCTTGGATTGCGCCGACTCCTCCCAAAGTACACCCAAACGCAACGAGACCCTCACCGCCCTGCAAGCCCTCAGCCTGCTGAACAACAAATTCAGCATAGCCATGGCGCGCCACTTCGCATCCCGCCTAGAAAAGGAAGCCGATGAACTGGCCAAGCAAGTCAAACGGGGACATATATTGGTTACCGGCAGAGTTCCTAGTAACGAAGAAGAAAACCTTCTTATGAGATATGCCGATGAGCATGGTTTGCAAAACCTATGCCGGGCCTTATTCAATCTTTCCGAGTTCACTTATATTGACTAAAATGAATTCAATTGAATCACGCAGAGATTTTCTCAAGCAATCCAGCTTCGGCGGATTGGCCTTGTCCTCGATGCTGGCCGGAGACCCCCTATCGGCCTCCGATCCGGCCGTCACCCAAGGGCTCCATCACCCACCTAGAGCAAAACGAGTCATCCAACTTTTCATGGCGGGAGCGGCAAGCCATTTGGACATGTTCGACTACAAGCCCGAACTGGTCAAGAGGCACGGCGAGAAATCAGATTTCGGTGAACATGTGGAAGCCTTTCAGAATGGGCTCGGACCATGGATGAAATCACCCTTTGCATTCAAGCGATACGGACGTTGCGGTAAGCTCATGAGTGACATCGTGACCCCTCTCGGTAAAGTGGTCGACGACATGGCCTTCGTTCACAACATGATAGGCAAGACAGGGGTCCACAGTCAGGCTACATATTTGCAAGCCACCGGTTTTCAATTGCCCGGTTTTCCCGGAGCCGGATCTTGGGTAAGCTATGGCTTGGGCTCCGAAAACGAAGACCTTCCGACCTTCGTAGTGCTGCCGGATCATCGAGGCTTCGCTTCCAACGGACCGAAGAATTGGGGGTCCGCGTTTCTGCCCACTCACACCCAAGGGACTACCATCTTTCCGCAGCGCAAGAACCCCATCGAGGATCTTCACCCTCATGCCGAATACGTCACCGAGGGCAGTCACCGGGAAGGCATCGATTTGATCAATCGATTAAACCAACTTCACAGAAAAAGCCGTCCAGGGGACTCAAGACTTGATTCTAGGATACGCAGTTACGAGTTGGCTGCCCGGCTTCAGTTGTCCGCCACGAGGGCATTGGATATCTCGAAAGAGCCACAACACATCCTCAAAATGTACGGCCTCGACAACCCAAAGACACAATACCCAAAGAGCATTAATCCCGAGGAAGAGACCGAGTACTTCGGCCGTAAATGTCTAATCGCCCGCAGACTCATCGAGCGCGGCGTGCGATTCGTCCAGATCTGGAGCGGCAACGACAATAGTTTCCCTCGCCGCAACTGGGATAGCCACGAGGACATGAGCCGTGACCACCCTTCCCTCTCACTCGGCATGGCGCGAGGCACCGCGGGCCTGATTCAAGACCTCAAGCAACGCGGTCTCCTTGAGGATACCATCATTCACTGGACGACTGAGTTTGGTCGTATGCCCAGTTCACAGGCCGGCAAGGGGCGCGACCATAATCCATTCGTGTTCACCAACTGGTTGGCGGGAGGCGGCATCCGGGGTGGTGTCACCCATGGCGAGAGCGACCAATGGGGCTACAAGCCCATCGATCGTAATCATCCCACCGAAGTCTACGACGTATACGCCACCATGCTGCATCTACTTGGCATCGACCACGAACGCATGACCGTACGGCACAACTCCATCGATCGACGCCTCACCGATGTGCACGGGCATGTCGTCGGTGAATTGATCGCTTAGTAGTACTTGGGTTTGACGAACCCTCTTAATCAAGTAGTTTTTAAAGGATCGTGGTCACGGACTTAGGATTGAGCAAATCATTGTTGACTGAACTGTTTCCCCAGCCGCAAAACGCCGAGGAATGGCTACAGTATGCCTTGAGCGAAGAAAAGGTAAGGCAATTCAAGGAGCGCGGCTATCTGCACAAGGTAAGCCTTTTGAATGAAAGGCAACTGGAGGCTCTCAGGGACCAGTTAGCCGAAATGGTTGATCCCGAGCACGAGGGCCGTGAATTCTTTTACGAGTACCACAGCAACGAGTCGGAAAGCGTTGATCAGGTTTTGTTTCACGCCTTGGGCGCTTGGCGCGTGCGTCCCGCCTTTCACGACATCTTGTGGAATCCGGCCTTTCGCATGGCTGCTTACCAGTTGCTGGGCTCGGGCTTCAGGCTCTTTCACGATCAGCTCTTCAGCAAACCAGCCAAGCACGGCAGCGTTGTGGCGTGGCACCAAGACTACTCATACTGGACTTGGACCACCCCTATGGCTCACTTGACTTGCTGGATGGGTCTGGACGATGCAGACACCGAAAACGGATGCATGTACTATGTGCCCGACAGTCATCGATGGGGCCTCTTGGAAAAGACAGGCTTGGCCGGCGACATGGATGCCGTGAGGGAAGTGCTTACGCCCGAACAGGTATCTGACTTTGACAACAAGATCCCCGTCGAGGTGAAAGCGGGCGAAGCCGCCTTTCATCATCCCCTCATGATGCACGGTTCCTACGAGAACTGCTCCGACCGCCAGCGACGGGCTACATTGATCAATGTCTTTGCGGATGGCGTGGTGAGCAACCGCGAAAACGATGGAACCAACGCCCCTGGGGCGGACAATTACCCAAGGGTTCCCAAGGGAGCGCAAATGGGCGGCGAGTATTATCCCCTGCTTCTTGACTCCGACGAAACGTTCGGTGGATTCACCGAATCGATCCCGACGGTCAACGATGTTTGATTACATGAAACCCCTTGCGACAGGCTTGGCCTCCCTCGCCCTTATCTGCATCCTCGACAGTGCGGAACGGGAGCATGTTTTCAGCAAGGAAGAGAAGTCTTGGCGGGCGATTCAGCCAGTGACTTGGGTCTAGACGCCTAGTCGAACGAGGAGTGCGTTTCGTTCAACTTTACAATGGAGTCGGCAGAAAATGAGACAGCCATTCCGGCATGGAAAAATCACTCCAAATTATGCACCTCGGTCGATCAGCCGATCGGCGGCTTGATTGGACCAGTCACTTTTTACTGCGAAAAGTAGAAATCGTCGCGGGCGCTGTAGAGCCTGTGAGTTTTTCTCGACTCCGAAGGTCTTCCGAAGCGTCACTTTGGTGTTAATTCTCCGGTGAAGTTACGGAATAGAAGATCTTCCTGCCCCCAAAAGTACCATGTTGTGTTCTTTGGCCTCTTTGGACTAAAGCTAAAGATTGTAAGCTTTCATAGCGGTTCCACCCCAAACCGCGGATTGTTCGTCCTCTGAAAGTTGAGCAAGGAAATCGGCGACAATCGAAACCCATCGTTGATAATCAATAGCAAGTTTGGCTACAGGCCAATCGGAACCAAACATCATACGATTCGGACCAAAGGCTTCGAGAGCAACCTCCGCAAAACGAATCAGTTGCTCTTCGGTCCAGTTTGCCCAAGCGGCTTCCGTAGCCATGCCGGAAAGTTTACAGTAGACATTGGGTCGTTCAGCGATTTCCCGCATAAGTTCAGCCCATGGTTCCATGGCATCGTCGCGAATGCGAGGCTTGGCGACATGGTCTAGCACAAAGACAAGATCTGGATGCCTATCCACGAACTGAATGGAAGCAGCAAGCTGTCGTTCATAAATTAGAATGTCGTAGACGAGATTCAAATCCTTAAGGAGGGCAACACCTCTGCCAAAAGCTTCCCCGAGTATAAAACGATCATCGGGTTCGTCCTGAACCACGTGGCGAACGCCCTTTAAATATGGGTTTTCGGCATAGCCGGAGAGTATCTCGGACACATTCTCACCTGCTAGCGGAAACCAGCCCACTACGCCCCGGATGAAATCGTGTTCGGCAGCGTACCCTAGCAACGCATCCGTCTCAGCTAAGGTTTGGCTAGCTTGAACAGACACTACGGCATCGATGCCGGCTTTTTCAATTTCTTGCCTTAGGTCACCAGGCACATGGTCTTTCTTAAGAACCCCCATGTCCTCGTTCATCCAAGAATACTCGGCGGGATCATATTTCCAAAAGTGATGGTGGGAATCGATTTTCATAGCGGTCCTTTCAATAGCGTAGCCATCACTTTCTCTTTCCTTTTGATCGCATCTCGGCGAGCAAGCGTGGCCATCCAAGTCGTGAAAGCTTTTCCGNCATTTTTCGATAGCCNNCACCNTANGTCGGACTGCTGCTTTTTTGCATNTTGTCCAAGAGNATCGAAGATAATTTATTCGTTTCTATTNTNAGNAANTTGGATGCCCCNAGATTACAAAAGCCCTCGACGACGNCGGGGGGAGCNTCAANAAAAANTTCGTTAAGCCAAACATGCATGNGCTCATGGGCAAGAACAGCNTCACATTCGGTGTGAGGGAGACCATANAGAACNAGAATGCGATGTTCGAAAGTNGTATTGGACACATTGCCTTTTGTTACGGTACGGNATTTCGTNAGGGTGAGACCCTTTAGTTTGCCACTAGCACGGATGCGTTTGGCTTCTTCATCCAAAGTGGGCTTATCTACTAGAACTAGCGTGATCTTTCCCTCNGGTTTTACAATTCCGATTTGGCTCAATGCTTTCTTGACNCGTTCGTTNACCAATCCGAGNNCTTTCTCNTCGAGAACGGCGTTGCTTAAACAGNTCAAGCAAGCAAANCGGTTTGAATCAAGAATTTGNTCCNTTTTAGCTTCNCGTTTNGCAAACATGCGNCCGCANGAACCACANGTNGCGACAAAAGAGAAATGATCNACATGCGCGAGCATGCCCCATTGNTCNCGGCGAAACTTATCNCCTCCCCTGAAAACCTTCTTGCATGCAAGACACCGAAAACAGGCGGTATGGTAGGTCTTNCCNCCCGCTTCCATCGTANGAGTNCCNAGAGNTTTTGAACACAATTCGCAACGAGGCTGGCTTTGCCATTTNCGAGCATAGGCNTGATCCCCATNAATAAATCGGGAAAGAGAAAAGCGATANTCACGGTTGGCAATGCGAAGACCTATTTGATCGCCTTCTATTTCAAAAATTTCGCCCTGAGCTTTTCGNCCATCAGTCGTGGTCCANGTTCTCAATTCGGCCAATGCAACANAGGGCAAGGCTCCAATAANAAATCCAAGNAGGAGTCGACGCATCAAGCCGGANGCCAAGANATTTCAGCCCAAAAGGTTTTCCCAGTGGGCAATNCGAGTNGCAATTTGNNTTGGTCCAGGCATCCCCGGNTTTTCCCGGCGTGCAAAAGCTCGGTCGAGATCAAAGACTTCTCGCCAGTNGTCGTCGAGAGCAGCNCATGCAGGATGAGCGCNCTTGGCTTGTTCGTCGGTAAGNTCGGGCAAGGTTACGCCCGCCTTCTCAGCTTCGGCAACTACNCCACCGACNGCATGATGAGCATCACGAAAGGGTACACCTCGCTCAACGAGATAATCTGCCAAATCGGTAGCCAAAAGCATGGGATCTGAAGCGGCTTCTCGACAACGGTNGGCATTNATTTCCATTCCATCGNTGGTGGCAGCGAGAACGGCTAGACCAATGCCGAGCTGGTCGAATGAATCGAACACGGGGGGCTTGTCTTCCTGAAGGTCTCGATTGTAAGTAAGCGGCAGGCCCTTGATGGTNACGTAGAGATTTTGCAAGTTGCCGACAAGACGCCCCGTCTTTCCTCGCAGTAACTCGAGNGAATCCGGATTTTTCTTCTGTGGCATGAGAGATGATCCCGTAGTAAAACTATCGGGCAAAACCACGAACCCGAACTCGCTGGAATTCCACAGAATAAAGTCNTCNGCCAATCGAGANATATGTAGTCCGCAGGTAGCGCATGCGCCGGCAAACTCTACNAAGATGTCGCGATCGGCTACGGCATCCATTCCATTCGCCGTCAAGCGAGGCTCGCCTTGGTCGTCCACGAAACCAAGTTCGGTGGCAACNAAGGAACGGTCTATCGGNAAAGTNGAACCNGCNATAGCNCCTGACCCGAGGGGACANACATTGGCATGNTCGGCAACTTCNAAGAACCGCATGCGATCTCTNGCAAAAGCCTCTACATGGGCAAGTAGATGATGCCCGACCNTAACNGGTTGGGCACGCTGAAGGTGAGTATATCCAGCGATCGGNACAGACGCATTTTGTCGAGCCTGANCAAGAAGGGATTTCATGACAGTCTCGANAGCTTCACCCANNTTGGCGCAAGCGTCTTTNAAGAAAAGGCGCATGTCTGTGGCGATTTGGTCGTTTCGACTCCGACCNGCATGTAACTTGGCGGCNGCNGGAGTTTTTGCCAGCAAGGCTTGCTCAAGNTTCATGTGAACGTCCTCGNGANCGNNATCCCATNNAAAANTCCCTGCCNCAATNTCGGAGAGNATTTCGTCCAAGCCTTTGTGAATGTCCTCGCNCTCGNCGNNTGAAAGNAGACCCACCTTCTCCAGCATGGANGAATGGGCCTTGCTACCGTTCACGTCAAAGGNGGCAAGCCTCTTGTCGAATGACACGGACTCTCCAAACCACTTCATTAGTTCAGATGGACCGTCAGAAAATCGTCCACCCCATGTTGCTTGTTTCCCGTCGGCCATATGTACGCAATTTTTCAAACCTACCGAATTGCCGCAACGTTATTTCGATGTAAAAAATTGGGAAAATTCCGAAAACGTTTCATGAGCGAGCAGCAACTAAAGCAAATACCGTTGCCCACCCAAGTCAATAAGGGGGAAGATCTCCCGCAGGAGAAAGACTCAAGACAATATCTTTTTTACCGATGCCACCGAATAGTCACGATTCAGCTTTGCAATAAAATCCAAAGATATATCTTTCGGGCAAGCAGCTGAACATTCACCATAATTTCGACAATTGCCAAAACCAGCTTCGTCCATCGAGGCGACCATATTGAGCACGCGTTGGTCCTTTTCAGCTTGACCTTGCGGCAGCAGATTAAGATGTCCAGCCTTGGCGGAAGTAAAGAGCATAGCCGAGGCATTCTTACAAGCGGCGACACAAGCACCGCAACCGATACAGGCGGCGGCGTCCATCGCTAGGTCCGCGTCTTGCTTTGCTATGGGGATTGCATTGCCGTCCGGTGCGCTACCAGTACGGACGGAGACATATCCACCAGCTTGTATGATCTTGTCGAAGGGGGAACGATCCACAACAAGATCACGAACAACCGAAAAGGCCTTGGCTCGAAAAGGTTCGATGGTGATTGTTTCGCCATCGCGAAACTTTCTCATATGGAGTTGGCAGGTGGTTGTGGAATCTTCAGGCCCATGAGGCAATCCGTTGATCGTCAGAGAACAAGAGCCACAAATCCCTTCCCGACAGTCATGGTCAAAAGAAACGGGTTCTTTTCCGTTTTCCAGAAGCTGTTCGTTAAGAAGGTCGAGCATTTCAAGGAAAGAGCAATCCTCGGATACCCCATCCAAGTCGTGCATTTCAAACTGTCCGGAATTCTCGGGTCCGGACTGTCGCCAAATCTTTAGCTGCAATTTCATCCGTACAATCCTTACTTGTAACTTCGTACGGCAAGTTTCACATTTTCAAAATAAAGATCCTCTTTGTGCCGAGTGGGCTCCTTGCCCTGACCATTGTGTTCCCA
>PCBO01000024.1 GCA_002730975.1 Opitutia bacterium | reverse complement strand
CAGGTGATATTTGTCGCCTCCGATAATCGCATACCGGATAAAGCTAGGAGCTTTACGAGTAACAACGCCTCGAAATATCGGGAGTCACCGTTTGCCAAGGTGTCCGTCAGTTTTTGGAATTCTTCTCGCGAGGGTATGAGGATAACCTTGTTCGTTATCTTCCTCCGTTTGATTCCCTTCGCAGGATTGTCGAGGATGATTCCTTCTTCCACTGCATACTCCAGAACTCTCTTCAAAGTTTGAATGTCCTGATTGTAGGTTGAGGCCGAAATGCCGGCACCTCTTCGATTGGCCCAGATCTGACAGTCTCTGGAGGTGACGTTGGAAACAGGGTAGGGGCCGAATACTTTGTTTAGGAGTGACAGGCTAAACTCTACGCGACTTTTGCTGGCGGGCTTTAGATCGGAGGTAGCTGTAGGCGCCCATCGTTCCGACAGTTCACAGAAGGTTAGCCTTTTTACGTCTTTGCCTTCGCTCAATCTTTCCGCTGACTGCCTGAAATCCTTTAGTCTTCTTTCCGCTAATTTCCTATCCTGAGTCTTCAGCGATCTTCGGATTTGCCTTCCATTTCGCTTCACTAAAGCGTAGTATGTTCCCGATGATTGATTGCGGTAAAGACATTCGGCCACCTTCGCGAACTCGGGCTGTTTTTGCTTATCCTTTGGCATATAAATTATTCAAGGGTTACAAAAACGGGTTACAAGAGGTCGTTTCAGGGTGCAACCTAAATCGCTCTTTCCCTATTAATCACTAGGATTGCGGGAGTAGCTCAGTTGGATAGAGCAATGGTTTTCTAAACCATCGGTCGCGGGTTCGAGTCCCGCCTCCCGCACCATCGGAAATGACATGCATGTAGTGGCAGGAGTTAGTTTCTATCATGAACTCGAGGGTAGGATGCTTTTTCACTCTACTGCTTTTTTCAATCTTGCGAACCTGCACTGAGGGTGCCCAAATCTGAATAAATCGGCAGGGAAAGTGACAGTGAAATGACGCAAGGGGGGCCGGCCTGGTTGCGGATCTGCGCTTTTTCCTATGATTCATCAATACCCCACGCAATTTTTGCATATAGGGGCAATCGTTTTGCCGCAAGGTAGCGTCGCCTAAGTATATTTCCTGCAGCGAATCAAGGCCGGGGCGGTCGAGACCGAGGCCGGGTAAGGGGGATTATGGCTGTGCGGTAAACCTTCTTCTCCTTCATCAGCGCGTTAAATCTAAGCACGAGATACAATTATTTCTTGAGGTGAAGTGTGCATTGCCACGAATCCGAATCCAAAGATAGAAAGAAGAGCGATTTTTAGGGTTTTCATAGTTTCGGATGTCGAGCATACCGATGCTCTCTCTTGGGCGAGGACGCCCTCGCCATGTATGAAGTTTAGGCAGTAAATGAGGTCCACAGGCAATGAATATAAAAGATCTTAGTGTCACAGGAAGGCTTTGCTCCTCCTTGTTAACATATTTGCACCATCGGAAAGATGTACAGTTAGCGACTATTCGCTATTCTGGGTTTTTATGCCGTCGCTCTTTAAGATTAGTTCAACTAACTGGAAGGTCATTGCATCTTTGGGACCCTGTGCACAAATCTTTTTCTACACTTCCGTGCGGGATAGTCTAACTCACTGTCCTTCATAAGGCTTAAGGCTCCAAGAAGAGGTTTGCTTAAATTCTCGAAAATAGAAATATTACACAATTCCTTCGCAGTCATTAGTATGGTTAATATTAATTCTTTTACCTAAAAGAATTAATTCTCATCATAAAAAACTTTAGCCCTTATTAAATCTTAAGTGTTTTTATTACCACAAAACGGTGTAGTATTATCCTTTTTTTTCACTTTCGCATGAGGCAAGTTAAGTATCAAGGGACTTTCGTTGCGTCACCTTGCTAAAGTCTTTTAGTCGTGCAGATTTACTTAACTAAAGACGGTGTGCCTCAAGGGCCTTTTTCCGTGGGACAACTCCGTCATCACATGGAAACGGGACATTGTCGAGCTACCGACTATGCCTGTCATGACGGAACCAACTGGGTAACCGTCGCGGATGTTCCCGGCATAGCAAAAAAGGCACAAAAGTTGGCCAACGTTGATGCCTCGGAAGCAATATCTCGCAAGAATCTATACTTAATCGCAGGAATCGTAACAGTCATCGCCATTTCACTTTCTTTTGCTTTGTATTTCGCTTTCAGTTCAGATGACGGAGATGCGTCGACGAGTGCTTCACAGATCGCTTCAGGTGGAGATATTTTCACTTTCACTCCCGAGAAGATCGTGAGCATCTATGACGGTGACACCTTCAAAATTGATCTAGCCGGCGTGCACCCTCTTTTCGGTGATGACGTATCNGTNCGTTTNTTTGGTGTAGACACACCNGAAATACGAGGTTCCGAGGATCGTATTAAAGTTCTTGCGGGAAAAGCACGTAAGCTAACCGAGCAGGCTTTGATGGGGGCTGAGAAGATAGAGTTAAAAAATCCTCAGCGCGGTAAGTATTTCCGAATTATTGCCGATGTCTACGTGGATGGAAAGTCCCTCTCCGCATTGTTAATGAAAGCTGGGTTGGGCAAAGCCTACGATGGTGAGGGCGCAAGACCCGTCTGGTGAGGTACAACTCGGTCTGCGACATTAGATTAGGCTAGCCCGACAAATGGTTACCAATTGCCGTAGACCGGATTGGGAAGCATGAATTTTTGGGATCCCCACTTAAGTCGAGGATCATCCGGGAAGTCATGGGCGGCATCACCAAACCACGCCAAGATCTTCATTTTTATATACGGAGACATTCTCCCGGAACCAGCAACCACTTCACGTTGTCGATTCGCCTTGGTGTCCGCCTTGTCTTTTCTCAATAGAAATACGTCGTTCTCTTCGTTTAAGTCGTATTTTTGGAGATTACGTCTGGTCGCTTCTGTATTACGGGCAAAACGGTTACTGAGAAAAATGATACGGCCGTTAGGCAAACCGCGTATTTTCAATATGAATGCCTTGGCGCCCGGAACCGGTTTCGCTTCGGTTCGATTTACCCATGCCTCCCAAGCTTCCTGACTGTGACTAGCATTTTTGGCATTGAGTTCGATCTGATATTGGGAATTGTTGAGTAGAGTTTCGTCTATGTCCATTACCACTGCCCATGGACTTGAGGTTTGCTTTGCACCTTCTTTTACCTTTTCCCACGCCGAGAGATACGTCTGTTGGCAGATGGCTTGGTATTCTTTGGACTTCGAGACCCATCGAATTGCAGTTTCAGTGGGTGTCGAATTTCCCGTTAGGATTCCTGCGTTAACGAGAATCAAAGAGAGGAGACTTATGAATTTCATGATGATTTTAAAGTTTTTGGATAATAGTTTCAGCAGGATATAATTTCTGTAGTCCTAAGTCTTTTAGAACTTTTGCTCGAAAGTCTCGAGAATTTTCAATGTGTCACGCTTGCTTAAACATTTAGCGGATGACACCGAGATAAATCGCCACAGAAAGAACTGCAATTGTTTTGTTACCGAGATCCCGGAGGGGTGCCACCACCTAGCTCCTACCGAGGCAAGCAAGACAAAGCCGGCACAACTGCGGATTCCTTGACCGCCACCCTTAATGCGGGTTTCTTCTGTGGATGAAAAGCATTTTGATCATGTGCGTCGTCACGCTTCTCGTTGCCGGGTGTGGGGATGAGGAGGTTGTTGAAAACAAACCGGCCAAGGAGGAACCGACCGAGGATACAACTCGAGAAGTTTCAACAGATGAAATAGAAGAAAGAGACGGAGTTTCGTATATCAAAGGGGAAACTGAACCATTCATGGGCAAGGAAATTACGCACTATCCAGACGGATCGAAGAGAAGCGAAATCTCACACCAAGAGGGTAAAAAGCATGGCAAGTGGATTGGATACAGCAAGGACGGGTCGAAGTCGTCAGAAAGCATCTGGGAAGACGGTAAAAAGATTTCCTCAAAGAAATTCTAAACCGCCGCGAAGGCAATGTTCCTCCGCTCTACTATTGGGAAAATCAATGCCGGCTGTTTGGGACTCGGTCCTCTCCTTCTCGGAGTTCGCCTAGCCATCCGCCTTCCTTGGAAGGCGGGTTGAGTTTCATCAAATATGGTTTCCCGCTTTCGGCCTCTTTTTTGGCTATTTCTTCCCAATGCTTGTGATTGGCCTCAAAGTTTTCGAGCGACTTACTTCCGGCCGTATAGACCAGCTTTTCAAGCAGTTGCAATAGGCTGCGAATGACATAAGTTCCAAACCCGAGCTGGCATTTGGAAACAGAGACCGATTCTCGATCGCAGTTCATTGAAAGTTTATGCCCGAGCTTTCTCTCAACGTCTCCTTGCGAAAAGAATTCGTTCATCACGATCACTGCCCAACGTTCACACAATACCCAGTCTTTCGAGGGATTACTTATGTCGGCGCAATGTAGAAAAAATGCAGCAAGCAAGATGCGAGTTTCTTTGTCGAGCAGGGAGGCAACGTTCACTCCGGTTCGAACATCTTCAACGGTGGCTCCGCCTTTTCCTATTCCCCCCTTACGGACTTGTTCCAGTACGGCTATCACTTTGCCCAAAGCCGCTGCGACCTTTTCCATCTGCTCCTTGTGTCGAGCCATATCAGTCCAAAGAATCGCCTCCTCGATGATTGTACGAGTATCTGCAATGGAGTTTTTCAAGCTGTCTTCCATCCCATCTTTCGCGACAAGAACCTTGTGTTTGTCCAAAAGCATCAAAGTATGATCTGCTGAGCGTCGTTCCTGCAAGCTCTTGGCTCCCCATTTTGTTGCTAGGGGGTGGTTAACGTTGATGAGGAAGGCGTTGCTGACTCCGCAATGCAGCACATCGTGAGCGAGCGCTGCAAGGACTAGTGCGGATTGTTCGTGCTCATTCAGAAATACGGCACCTCCCTCTCGCAAGAGTCCGTGAATGGTAACCACGATATCTAGGGCGTGGGTAAAGGTGTGGTATTCTCGGCGGATGTGCTCGTCAATGCCCTCAGTCTTGACGAAGTAACCGGCTCTGATGTCTAAGAACAATGCCTCAAGTTTTGCTTTGTCGTAAGTTCCAGGTAGCCGATAGCCCGTTTTCGGATCAAAAAGTGCATGCAAGACAGCTAACTGCGAGTCCTTCGTCTCGGCATTGACGAAAGGGTCGCTATCCAAGGCCAGATTCTCGAAGGTTGGGGGCGATGACCAGGTCGAATTATCATCCTTGATCAGATCACTTTCAGTACAGGCAGGGGTTAGGACAATCAACAATCCATGTATAGCTGGAATCATCCAGAACGAAGAACGACAAGGGGAACTCACCACCATCCAGTCAGGGTTGAACCATGCCCGGCGAACCTTTTTTTGGTTCAATGACGACAACTTTTTTCGGGGCATTTATTCCGAGGGTTTTTTTAGTCAATTGAGAAAAATGAAATAAGCTTGTTTCGATTTCATCCTTATTGGTCTTCATTGTTAATTTGATGTTAGGGTTGCGGTTCTGGAGTTTTTCTTGGAGTCACCTCGAAAAATTCCTTCAACCCTTTAGCCTCGCCCGCGACTTCCCACTCGGCGTCCTCAGTCGCTAAACAGACCCAGTCATCAAACTTGATATAACCTTCCGTGATGGATTGGCTTAATTGTTCTAGGGTAAATGGTCCTGTCGTTTCATCGCCTTCGCGTAGGTAGTAGTCAAGAGTTGTAGCTGTTTTATTGTCATCGCTTATGCGGTCGACAATCGCTTGAGCGTCTCGATTGAAAGCTCTTTCGAATTCAGGGTAGTAGTTGATTATTTCGTAAAAGAAGCGGGCGACGTCATAATCAACAATATGATATTTGTCTTTGAGTTCCTGTTCTGTGGGGAAGATTATCTGGCGTCCCACGCGGAACTCCTTAATGGTTACCGGCATACTACTGTTCAACGACAGGATACGCTTTAGAACGAGCACCCCTTTGAGGACTTCCAGAGCGGTTGCCCTGCGCACTCCGGGGGGAGCGATACTTGAGGACAAGAGAATGGTGTTACGGTCTGGATCATTCGCATTTAACAAACTCATCTGCTCAATGTAGTTCGAAGGATCCCTGACATTCACTTTGGTGATCAAAGCACGAGGATGCTCAAATGGACCAGTCGTCTTCGCCTTGTGATCGGCAAAATCAAGCACCAAGGAGTTTTCCTTCTTGTTGTTGGCAAGACCATCGAGCAATACGCTCAGCAAATTCGTCTTGAACTTGTTACCGAACTTGGCGTCCTCGTTGGATTCAAAAACCAAGATGTGATCATCGGTTATATATTCGTGATATTTTGATTTGTGAACGATCTCCCAGATCATGCGACGCACGATGACCTCTTCTCCAGGTACTTTTTTGTCAAGAAAGCCAAAAACCGGTTCTTCCTCCTCCGACAACTCTATGTGACTGTCATGAAAATCCTTTAAATCTTTGAGTATGTTCAAATAGTAGTCACTTTTAGTGGCAAAAGAGAGATCGAAAAGGTCGTCATCTCTAATTCGATAGGCATTGCGAAAGAGAAGATTATCGAAAGAGTCAAAGGATTGGGAGTCCTTGGGGATGACGTAGCTAAAGGACTTATCATTGGTATTTATAACGTGGGGAGTCAGTACGATGATCACCTCTCGCTTGTTATTCTGACTTGTTTTTTTCTTAAAAAGATTACCAATAAGCGGGATGTCCGATAGAATAGGAACACCCGTGGTGTCCTTGTCGTCTTTTTTACTGATCAAGCCACCTACGATGAAAGGGGTATTGTCAGCGACGCGCACAAAAGTCTGCACCTGTTTGTTTTCGATTTCAGGAGCCAAAAGAGCTCCTGTTTCGGTTTTGCCGGATGTCTCTGCAGAACTCACGATTGTCTCAATCTGCATTGTGATCTCAGATCCATCCTCACTGACTCTAGGCCTTATGTTCAAAACGATTCCGGTCTGTATGTAACTGACGCTCGCATAGGAACCGGCCGCCGTCGTCGTAACATTGCTTGTGGGTACTTGTTGTCCCACTTGAATGCGAGCCTGGCGACCATCCAAGACAAGCACCGACGGATTGGATAAGATTTCCGCATGCCCGTCTTCCACGAATGCGCTGATCGAAGCAGAGAATCCTAAAGGAGCAGTTCTGGCCCATTGCCCGTAGTTCGGATATCGATTGCCATCAGTAGAGAGGAATGAACCTATGGGATCCCTCGAGGAATCCCATGAAAACAAAGAATTCTCATTGGATCTGAAAGTGCTCGAAAACTCTCCAGTGGAGAATTGGGAAGAGGTGGATTTCTTATCTACTTGGGTGTAACTGAAACCCAGTTCCTTGGCCTTGGCCGTGTTGATTTCAACCACCAGCGCTTCGATCACCATCTGACTGGCCGCTACGTCAATTTCATTCCGCAATAATTGCAAGAGCGCATGCAATTGTTCCGGGGCTGTCTTTTCGTAAACGATGAACAACCTTTGTTCGGGTGCTCCGGTCGTTTGTTGGTGTAGGTAGGTTCCTCCCAAAGAATTCGCTCCTCCCTCGCCAATTCCTCCGTCTAGAGCAGGTTGCATGAGGCTTGTTTTACCCGCATCGATCATTTTTATGATCAAGGGATAATCCTGTATTTGCTGAATCGAGTTGTAGATGTAAGTGTCGAGGCTTTCTCCATTTTCTGTATAAAACTCTACGGTAGCATACCCAAGAGCCTTTAGAAGACCCAGAACGCGATCGCTTTGCATGTAACTGAGCTTGTAAGTGTGAAATTTCAGGGTACTTCCAGGGGAACCGATTGCGGGCATTCTGGGAGGAGCGGGTTCTTGTGGTGGGTAATAATCTTCTTGAGCCGCTGCGAGCTCCGGTTCCGGCTGATAGGGTTGTGAATAGGCGTCTTGCTGGGCTAGCGTGTTTTGAGAAAGAAGGCTTGAGAGCAAGCCCAGCAAAGAGGTGATTAATCCAATTGGGTAATTCATTTTATTCATGATGATTAAGTTCTTTGTTTACTTGCTTAGCGCTATTTGTCCACGAATCCTTTTAGATAGAACGCTTAAAAGAGCAGACATTGCTTTAGGGTGTTTCAAAAGAATTTGCCTAAAGACGGCTTGTTCAACTCGAAGTAACTTACAATCCGTAACAGCTTTAGCGGAGGCAGACCTAGTTCCCTCATCAAGTAAACTCAGTAGACCGAAGCATTCTCCTGCAACCAAAGTACGGAGGGACTTCTTGCCATTGTATTCCTGAACCGATCCTTCGATGATCACATAGGTCGTTTCCGCCTCGCTACCTTTTTCAAAAATCAGTTCATCTTCATGAATAGATTCTTCTTGGGCAGATTCCGCAACCCATGCCAATATATCGGGTGGAACACTACCGAGAAAGTGTACTTTCTTCAGTAGTAAAACTTTCTCAATCAGAATCATAATTCAAAAAGCAGCGAGCGCTTGCCTTGCCATCAAGGCAATGCCTTGGCAGGAGTCATTACACAATGTCGTGCATTCCTCCTCAACCGCATCTCTTTGGGTTTCATAAGCGATAAAAACTTCCAAAGCTGTTTCTCTAACAACTGAATCCTGTTTTTTCAAACAAGTTTGTACAAAAGAACGATGTGGTTTGTAATCTTCTTTGCTTAGCATCAATAACAAACCGGCTAACACCCACCGCGAGTCACTTTCTGCAAAGGTTGCGAAAAAGTAATCCGAACCGGCAGCATCGCCAAGTGGTTTCTGAATATCTTTGGCCAAAGCCATTAGCCGATCACTAAGGGTCGGACCTACCACACCCTTCAGAACCTCCGTCGCTTCAGCCTCAGCATTAGCCCCGCCCTCTGCAGAAATCTTAAAGAGTTTCTTGTAGTCGATTTTGGATTCCAAGATGGATAATAGCTTCAACAAGGCCTCGATCCGTAGTTCAAATTGAAACTTCAATGCCATTCGTATTGGTTCATTCTTTCGAATCAGCGGCAACTTGGTTAGATTTTCACGATAAAACTCAGCTTTCTGGAGGTAATCCGTAAGTTCTTTCCGGGCAAACTTCTTCAAATTTCTACCTTGAGGGAAATTGCCCATAGTCGAAAAGTATTCCAAAGCAAGCTCAGTTCTTTCAGTTTCCTTGGAGATTTGCCCGATGAATTTCTCTATACTCGAGGACCTTTTAGATTCGTTGCTTTCGATTAAAAAACAGATGAGCGTTCGATAGCAATCGGGAGCCTCTCCATACTTCATCGATGATAGGCGTTTTTCGATCAATTCGTTGGCCGGGCGACCAATCTTTTTCAAACAATTTGAAATTGCGGGCTTGAGAGATTCTTCGCTGATCAACTCCATCAGTCTTTCAAAAGTGGAATCTAAGTCGTGTTTGTGGATCGATTGGATGGCCTTGTTTTTAATCTTGTCGGCCGGATCATCAAGGAGGCGACCGATTACGCTCGCAGTGGTTACCCCACTTATGATGGAGAGGCTTTGTACGGCATGGAACCGTTCATTCTCCTCTTTCGAGTTGAGAAATTCTTCAAAAATACTTTCGGCTTTCTTGCTTAAGGTCGAGTCACTCGCACCAAGCAAACCGGCAGCGCTTGCGCAACGAATACTTGGATCATTGTCGTCTAAGAAGGGTTCGAGGAATCTCAGTTCCTCTCCCTTCCCATGGATAGCGAGGTTTCTGAGGGCTTCTAGACGTAAATGGGGCGATAATCCTTCACTCAACACTCTCAAGATGCTTTCACGATCGGCTTCCCCCCCAAACTTGGACAAGTAGCGAATCGCGTGAATTTTGAGCGTTACGTCCTCGTTCGCCATCATAATCCTAAATTCGTCGCACCATCCCTTTTTGTTCATACCGACAATCCAATCGGCCCAAAAACATGCCTCGAAGGATTTCGCCTTGCTCATCGAAACGCGAAGCTGAGAATCAAAAAGTGAATTCATCTTAAGGGGTGAGGCTTTGACGAAATCAGTAACCCGAGTGTTGAGCATACTTAAAAGCGAACTCAGATATTGTCGGTAATTGAGCCAAGCAACAAAAAGCCAACAACAACTCAGCGCAATTATAATTAAATTCAAGCGCACAACTGCGTCTTCCTGCCAAAACCCAAAAGTGGAAGTAACGAGCAAACTAATCGCTGCAATTGTCGCCGGACGAGTCAAACCGTCGATGGCGCTGTTCATTTGACCACGAATTTCTTTTTTAACCGATAAATACAACATCTGCAAGCCGACGTACTCAATGGTAAAGAAAACCACCTGTGTAATAAATTTACCGACGTAAACAGCATCCGCTCTGTTAAGCAATAAAGCGGCTATTGCAGTAAGGAGAAGTAAGCAGGGCAGAATTGAGATAGCGGCGAAAACTCCGCCTCTAGTTAGAATCGTGCGCACAATGAAAAGTTGAAGTAAAAGCTGCGCGACACTGCTGTATGTATAAAACTGACCGAAAAAATCATATAGCTCGCTGCCCGCGTAATCCTTACGCACTAGAAACTTGAAGTTTATGTCAATCAAGCAAAGCACCATGGCGGAAAAAACAACCAGCCATGTCATCATTACTGACTGTCGGCTACTAATCATAAGAGCCATCTTTCGAAAAATACTCGCAGTTTGACTGTCACTGGGGACAGACTTGGTGTCCCGGATGGTGAACAAGTCCGCCTTGGAAATTAAAATCACCAGCACAATCATCAACACCCCGGTAACGAGCCCGAGCGATAATTCGTTAACCAACTCGCTTTTACTGGCCAAGGACACAGTGTAACCGGCAAGAATGCAGCCACAGGTGCCGGCTGCACCGATCATCCCAAACCACTTCTTGGATTCTTTAGGGTTCAACACGCCCATAGCCATCCCCCAAAACAAGACCATTGGTAAAATCACCACGACTTCGCAGACCATGTAAGCGAGGACGAAGACAGCAGTATTTTTTTCTCCGATTAGAAATACAGCTGCAACCACTCCGATCATGACCAAGGCGAGCCCTCCAATCGCCAACTTCATCGCCCCGTATGCCTGAAAGCGACCGCAAAGGTAGGTTGTCAGCAAAGCAAGCAGTATCGATAAGCTTGCAGCGGCCATGATCATTTGAGGAATGACGTCGGGCTCGAAATATTTAAGCAGAAACGAGTCGGAGGTGGCTCGAGCCATCATCGAACTTTGCGCGACCATAAAGTAGATCACGCAAAGTACTTTTATTTTGGGTTCAAGGTTGAAGATTTTCATCCTGGGTGAGGACGCCTATAAAAAGAGGATTCGAAAAGAGAATTTATTTGGGAGCCTGAAATAATCACAGAGTAAATGGTCAGTACTTGAATCAGAGCTAAAACAATAAAGTAAAAAGTCCCCGGGTTTCCCCGGGGACTTTCTAGAATACATTTAGAATAATTACCTCAACGCGGGCGCTGCTCAGGAGCAGGACGAGCGTCACGAGGAGGAGCTTCCCGTGAGTCACGAGCCGGGGGGCGTGTGTCACGAGCCGGGGGACGTGTGTCACGAGCCGGTGGACGTGTGTCACGAGCAGGAGGACGTGTATCACGAGCAGGAGGACGTGTGTCGCGAGCCGGTGGACGTGTGTCGCGAGCCGGGGGACGTGTGTCGCGAGCCGGGGGACGTGTGTCACGGGCCGGGGGACGAGCGTCACGGGCGGGGGGACGAGCACCGGGCACAAGACCGGGACGAGTGCCTGGATTGTATGCACCTCGGGAATGTGGGGCATGCTTGATAATTTGATCTTTAATTATTTGAAGACCTTTGATTCTCTCCTCGTTGCCACGAGTTCTAGATAGAGATTGGATCTCTTCATCCACTTCAGCTGGAGTGGTACCAGGGCGTACGGTCGTGATACCTTGGGACCATTTTCCACCCACGGTATATGGGTCGAATGAAGCACTACCACGAGCGTCACGGGCAGGGGGACGAGCGTCACGGGCAGGTGGGCGTGTGTCGCGAGCCG
>PCBO01000023.1 GCA_002730975.1 Opitutia bacterium | reverse complement strand
TCATAGAGAGACTAGCAATGTTTTTGGAACAAAATAAGAAGTTCTCAGGCAGATGTCTAAATCGGATTAAGATGATATCGGAGGAAATCGTGTCTGCCGAGGAGGCTGAAGCAGTCGAGGAAGATGACACAACCTAACCACACTCCAAGCAAAGCAAGTATCCCAAGGTACTGGATTGTTTGTATGACACACCCTGCGCATCCAATCGCATGGGAATCCATATCTGTTTTCTTGCCCCCCGTCATCTGTTCCTTTTCGTGAAATTCCAAATAAAGACTCCAAAGGCAAGAGCAACAATTGCTCCAAGAGTTTTCAATGAGTACTTAATGAAGATTCCAAATTCAATCATTGCCCACTTCTGCTCCTGTAGAAGTAATGATAAAGGAAGAGTGCAAATCCGATTCCGAAAATCCAGAGGAAGTCTTCAAAGGTGTAATGTTGACCGTAATTTTGCGCGGTGAATTCAATCATTCTTCCTTGCTGGATCAAGCCTACTCAAAGCTGTCCCACACCGCATCGAAGTCCTCGTCCTCCACGAACTTGGCCCGATACTCCCGGTTTAGCTCGAAAGCCCTCCTAGTGGCCTTCCTGGCCCCCTTGAGATCGCCCGTCAGGCACTTGTAGCGGCCTAACTCGTATTGGTAGGCGGCATCGTCCTCGAAGGCTTCCCGCTCCTTCATCAAATAGGCAAGAGCCGCCGCCGCGCTCTCATTCATTCTCACCGCATGGGAGTTCCTTATTCGCCACTCCGAATCCTTGGGATCTCGCCTAGCCATTTCGGCGGCCATCGATCTGGCTCCCAGCCAATTTTCCGAATCCCGGTAGATCGTCCATCGGCAATGAAGCGTGGCGTCGGCCATGCGGTCCTTCCCCTCCAGCATTTCCAATTCCATGCAAGCGTCGGCGAACATTTCCAACTGTCTGTAGCCGTCGGCTCTGAAGATACGGGTTCGGAGGTTCATTCCAGATAATTCTTTGTTTTGCCTACACTTTCTGATCAGATAACTTGTTCCTTCCCCTTATAAAAAATCAGTTCTTCCTGTGCTTGAGCAGGAAGTCCAGGGCCAGGGAATCGGCCTTATCTCTAAGGTCACTCCTGAGAAAATGCCCTTGTCCCTTAGCCTTGCAAAGGACCACCTCCATCTCGAATGGGCTGGCAAAGGTATGCACCTCAAGTTCTTCGCCTTGTTCTGTGATCTCGGGCCGGGCTGCACATTGATTGAATTTGCGCCAGACTTCCATGCGCCTTGCCGCTGAATACATCGTGACCTTGGGATTGGACGATCCCTTGAAGCTCTTGTCCTGGTCACCGATCACCTGCAGGATCGGCACAGGGGTTGTCTTGGCATCCGGGTCATGTGCTCCCTTAACCATGCCACAGCTCATCGGGGATAATGCTGCAAACACATCGGTTTGCTTGGCCAAGCGATAACAGAACAAGCCCCCGCTGGAATGCCCGGTTGCATAAACCGCCTCGGGATCAGCCAACTTGCCGGAAATAAGGGCTTCGACCACCTTCAGGATAAATCCCACATCATCATGTTCCTCAGCATGGAAACCGTCCCGGAAATTCCATTTGGCAAGCGGCTGAACCGCCTCCGCACTGATGACAATGAGCCCGCGCTTATCAGCATGCGGACTCCATCTCCTGCTTGGGCCATCCGCTTTCCCGCCCGCTCCATGAAAACAAAAAAGGACGGGATGCGTGCCTTGGGGACCCAATTTCTTAGGCACAGTAATCATGAGCCGCCTCGACTGACCGCCGTAATCCATATTGAGTTCATTGCCACTTGGGGACAGCGAGGCAAACTGAGCCACAAGGCCATTGTTCAAATTCCCCCGAGTTTCATCATTCGCCTCCTCCTGCACGGCCTCTTTTTGGGCTTCCTNCCCAAACCCNACCATCGTCAGACCNACAAGCAGAGCGAACAACATAANTTTCACCGCCCGATCCAAGCNCCGTCTTCGGGCGAGGGTCAAGGGTTTGGGNATGTCAGAGCCTTANTCGACTCGTTNGCCGTCCTTCCAGGTCGTNCGATAAATTTCCGTACTGTCCTCNGCGTACTGAACAAAAAAACCAGTCCCGTCCTTCACATTGGTAACGNAACACTTCTCGCCATTTGGTTTCCATGCNACGGNAGAAATGAGTTTGTCGTTATTAAAGCTCTCTTCCGACTTCTTATGTCNGTTCCTGTACCATTCGGTCGATAACCCATCCATTTTGCCTTTGGTGTAGTTAGCTGCCCTTCTCTTCCGACCATTCTCGTACCACGATGTGTGAAGCCCATGCTTATTGCCTTCCTTGATTATGCTTTGCACTTCCTTCTTTCCGTTGTAGTACCATTCAGCCGAAATTCCGTTCATTTTGCCATCAACGAATTGGCTCAAGCGACATACCTTTCCATTACCGTACATTTCCTTACCCCATCCCGAATACAATAATCCAGTGTTGGGATTTTCCTCGTTTGGCGAATAGTAAAAAAATGGTCCTCCTACCGAGAAAGTTCGAAGCGAATCCAAATCAGTCGCTTCTCTTAGAACCCTTGTGAGGGTTTCATTATCATCCAAGTCAAGGGCGTTAAGATATTCAGACTGGACAGTAATTGCGGCAGAAACGTTAAGATCAACAGAGGTTGAAGACTCCCCGCACCCAACCACCATCATGGCGACGAACATGGCGGCAAGTAGTTTCTTCATATCTTTATTGCAGAGCCTTACGACTAACTCGTCCATTACAAGTTTTCGCAAATTTTATAACGGACATCCTTCTATTCAACACCCTCCGCCGTTTGGGTCAAGCGGCGGTGTTACAAGTATCGGTAGGCTTCGGGGCAGCTTTAGAAGTCCTTGAGCTCAATCTCGTCTAAGGTAATTTCGCCTCCTATGGAGTTTCCGTTCTCGTCTGCCTTTACATGACCTTCGTAGGCCTGGTCCTCTATTTTTAACTTGAAGGTCAAGCCCTTGCCGTTCTCGGCTTCTTCGGCCTTGAAGCCCAAGTTCAGGCTCTCGGGAATTTCAATGCCGCGAAGCAATCCCAGCGGATCCGAAAGGTGATGCCAGGGTTGCGATTCCTTCACTCCCTGCCCGACAAAGTAACCATGGGTTCCTATTCCGATGGCAATGATTACGCTGCATATTATGATCGTGATTCCGTTCTTCATTAGGCTAAGCTATTTGGCGTCTTGAAGCCGAGTCAATTCAAAGTTCGTATGAGTCAGTGTTTGCACCGTGATCTTCTCGAGACTCCGAAGAAAATCCCGAAAGAGTTAGCCTGGTGAGTGATTTCGAAGGTCGTTGCAGTCATGGGGATCGGCTAAACGAATCTCGTATGAGAAAGACGGGCATTGTCGCTGTCTGAGAACCTTGAGAGTTTGGTGGAGGTGGCGGGAGTCGAACCCGCGTGCCGTGATTTTTCCAAGACAGCGTCTACGCACGTAGTTGCCTTGATGTTTTTAAGTTCCGTTCAGGAAGGAACACCTACTGAACCGAGACTGCCTTCAACCGTTTAGCCTCCGATAGACAGCCCAACGCTCCGAGGTTTTGCCTGCTTTTTTTACGCCCCGCCGACTTAGCAGGCGTCGACCGACGTGGACGTACAGCACTTAGGCTGCAAGCGCTTCGAGCTCAGGCTCGAAGCTGATGACGTTAGATTCGCCATGTAGTGTTTTTGACGCATTTTTTACGAGGCCAAGCATCATCCTCGATACGCAACCGAATCTTCCAAATCACAGTCGAATCCGGAACACCCCCAACAAACTCTCAAAGAACATCCCCACACTTATCTTAGACGAGTAATTAGGTCAAGAATTCCAGCTGAAATAGATTTGTAGGTCTTTTTTATTCTCTCGAAGAGATTGAGCTGGGATTCCCGTTGCTTCAATGAGTTGTACGTATATGATGAATCTTTTATCCTCCCGTGACCGATTCCAAAGAAACGAATGACTCCAAACCTCCTTACTTTAACCGTGAGTTGAGTTGGCTTGCGTTTAACCGACGAGTTTTGGAGCAAGCTTTTTCGGACAAATATCCTTTGCTGGAGAGAATCCGATTTCTTTCCTTCGTTAGTTCCAATTTAGACGAGTTTTTCGAGATTCGTGTGGCGGGATTGTTGCAGCGGGTCGACTCGGGGTCGATGAAGTCGAGTTTTGACGGTATTCCCCCCCCTGAGCTTTTGGGCAAGATTCGTCTCGCGGCTTCCTCGATCGTCGAAGACCAGCACAAATGCTGGCGAGAAGTTCTGCAACCGGAGTTGAAACAGGAGAAAATAGTTTTCAAGACGTTGGAAAGCTTAACGCCAAAGGAATCCGTGTGGCTCAAAAACTACTTTCGCCGCGAGGTGTATCCTGTGCTGACACCTCTGGCAATCGATCCCTCGCATCCATTCCCTCTCATTCATAACAAATCGCTGAATTTGATTGTCGCGTTGCGTAATCCACGAAGAAAGAGCAGTGGTCAGCTTATGGCGATTGTACCTGTTCCGCGTATCCTTCCGCGCCTGGTCAAAGTCGAAGGTGGGAGCAAGGGTTCCGACAGTTTTCTTTTTCTTAGCGACGTCGTTCGTCATTACGTGGGCTCCCTTTTCCCTGGTCACAAGGTAACGGGAGCATGGGCCTTTCGAATAACCCGAAACAGCGACTTGTACGTGGACGAAGAGGAGGTGGAGAATTTACTTCGCTCCATTGAGGATGAACTACACAATCTTCGCAAAGGTGCTGCCGTTCGGTTGGAGATACGGCAGGACGTCGACGAGGATATTCTTCAGTACCTTCTCGAATCGATCAAGTTATCGCAAAAAGAGGTTTATCTTATCGATGGTCCCATAAACCTTTATCGTTTGATGAGCTTGCCCGATGCAGTTGATCGTCCCGACCTGAAGTTCGAGCCTTTTGTTCCTCGGGTTCCGAATGTCTTTGCCAGTCGTGAAACTATGCTCGAATCGATTAGAGAGTCTGATTTCCTCTTGCATCACCCTTTTGATTCCTTTGCTCCAGTCGTTGATTTTTTAAGACAAGCCGCGGATGACCCTCAAGTTTTTGCCATCAAGCTTACGCTTTACAGGACCAGTGGCGATTCTCCGATCGTCAACGCCCTTATGGCTGCCGCCTTAAATGGAAAGCAAGTAACTGCTTTGGTGGAACTAAAGGCTCGATTCGACGAGGAGGCCAATATCAACTGGGCTCGGAGGATGGAAGAGGTCGGAGTTCATGTAGTGTACGGTCTTGCAGGTTTAAAAACTCATTGCAAATGCTGCTTGGTGGTGCGAAGGGAAAAACGCGGACTTCGTCGTTATGCCCATTTGGGCACAGGTAATTATAATCCCGTGACGGCCCGATCATACACGGATTATAGTTTCTTCACTTCAAATATGGGTCTTACTTCGGATGTGGCGAAACTGTTCAATACTCTTACGGGGTATAGCAGAACGCCCAAGTTCAGTAAGTTACTGGTTGCTCCTTTTGATCTTCATAGCAGAATTATGGAACTAATTCATGCGGAAACCAAAAAATCAAAAGCAGGAATACCTAGTAGAATAATCGTCAAGGCGAACAGCTTGATCGACCCCATGACCATAAACGCGCTATACGAGGCTTCTCAAGCAGGTGTTCGCGTGGACTTGATCATTCGCGGGATATGCGGTCTGGTTCCAGGGGTCAAGGGGTTCAGTGAAAATATTCGCGTGCGTAGTTTGCTTGGTCGCTATCTCGAGCACAGTCGAGTGTATTACTTTGAGAATGGGAAAAGCAATCCTCTGGTCTTTCTGGGAAGCGCAGACTGGATGCCGAGAAACTTCTTCAATAGGGTAGAAGCCATTTTTCCCGTTGAGAATCTTTCCCTGGCTCAAAGAGTGATTGATGAATTGAATGGGTATCTTGGCGATAATGAGTATGCTAATCTACTGAAGCCTACGGGTTCATTTTCTCGGGTGTCTCGCCGAACAGGTCAAAAGCCATTCTCGATACAAACTGCTTTGAGCAGCAAGGCCAACTCTGACTGAGAGCGACTAAAGTGCGTCAGTTTTTTTCTGAGCCACGAGAGAATCCGAGGATGAGGGCAAAGGCTACGAGAAACATACCTAATCCCACGACCGGATCACTAATGAAGCAAAGTAACAGTCCCAGAACGAGAACTGCAGGTGCAACAGGACGACGCCAGTCGAACTTCATCACACAAGCAACTAGTTGACCCGGAAGGGAAGGGCAAGAGGTGAATCGATGCTACCCCCCGGCGGATGGCCCACATTGCCAACGGAACGACATACTTGTAGGACTAATTTATCCAATGTGGTGTTTCCCGATCGGCTAACTATTGTAGGAGAGAGGATGATACCTCCGGAAGAAATACGAAACTGAACTCTAGCTTCTCCGCCGTCTATGAGACCGGCCTGCGCTTGTAATCTTTGCCAGACAGCTTCTAGTTTGGCTTTTACGGTAGCAAGGTATGCATTCAATTCATTCGGGTTCACTGCTTTGTTCGCGGGTTGAGGATTGGCGAACTGAATGTCGGTGATGGTGAAGGCACTTGGATCAATTCTGACCCTCGGTCGCGGTGTAGGTCGATTAGGAGCTGGTTGGGGCTTCGCGGTGGTTATCTTGCGAGTTCTTTGAAAATCAGCCAACGAGATTACCTTTGGCTTTTCGGGTTTCGGTTTTGGCTTTGTGGCCGGTTTCGTTTTCGGAGGAGTGACCCTGATCGGTGGTTTGGGTTTGGGCTTAGGCTTTACGACTGGTTCTGGTTTCGGTTTAGCTACGGGTTGTCTCGGTGTCGGTTTTGCAGCGGCGACGGGTTTTGGAGTAACCTGTGCAAGAGTTGCGGATGGAGGTGGTGTGGACACCAACTGAAAAACATGTCTTACCTTGGGTTCCTCAGTGCAGTTCGTCAATAATCCGACCACAGCAAAGGAGATCAAACCCACGATATGAAAGGCTGCTGAAAAGCAGAAGGCTCGTTTTTCTCCCCGCGACATAATAAATAATTGATTCCACTAAAGTCTTTCTTTCGAACGATGAAAGAAAGCCCATCCAATACCTTAGACCTCAAATCATTGTACTCGTTCAATGCTTTACTAAAAGCTTTTTGTAAATTGGCTTAGGCAATTCCTTTTCGATTGATATTTTTAGGGGTTATTTACTTCGAAATAAGCGTAGATGATTAGATTGCCACTTGTTGTTACAGTTATGGTTGCCGTAGTTCCGGTTGCATCTCCAAACCAGCGCTTAAAAGCATAGCCCTCCGCAGGCATGGCTTGAATATCCGTGGTGGATCCTTCTTCGTAAACACCGCCGCCGATTATTGAGCCGGCGTTAGATGGATAGGGTACCACTGTTATTTCATAAGTGGTAGATATTTTCTGCCAGGATGAAGACGAGTAGTCGTAATAGGCAAAGGTGCCATCAGGGATTCTTGAAAAGTATTTCCATTCGTAGTTATCTTGACTCCATGCATTGGGATAAGCGTCTTTATTTGTCCATTGCCACCCAAATCGCGGAGTCCAAAACCATATGGAAGAATCGTTTTCGGGCCTAGTGTAGATCCAGCCGAAATCCAAATGATAAGCCCATTCGGGTGTAGTTTGATGAAAATACCCGAACCATGAGCTTTCTTGCCATCCCGCCTCTACCTGTGTTGCATCGAGAGCGTAGGAGAGGCTACCTGCATCGGCATGTCGTTCAAAGTTGGCTACTAGACTTAGGTCTCCTGAAACTGTGATACTTTGGCTGGATGAATTTGAGTCGGTCCAGTGCGCTCCTGACCAATGGGAGAACTCATATCCCTTGATCGGAGTCGAGGCCAAGTACACAATGGTTCCATGTTGATATGAGCCTCCACCCGATACGGTGGCTGCGCCAAAAGGAGATACGGCAATGTTTACGTTATACTGTAATTTCTCAAACACGGCCGTAAGGTCCCCGGAGCCAGCCATAGTGACTATGGTGGCACTGTTGTTGGCGTCAGCAGGATTGCCTCCGATCCACCCTATGAACCGATACCCTGTGGCGGGTAGAGCAACAATGTTTACACTGCTTCCGAGGACGTACCTTCCGCTTCCAACCACTGTTCCCCCTCCGCTGGGTTCGGCCGACAGGTTGAGTGGGTAGGTGAGGCTTTCGAAGTTGGCGGTGACGTTAAGATCGGAGGTAATGGATATAGTGGTGGCGGTGGCGTTTTCGTCGGCTATTCCGACACCGTTCCAGTTTTTGAAAACATAACCGGATGAAGCCGTGGCCGTGACGTTGACGTCTGAGCCATAAGGGTAATTTCCCGATCCCGTAAGCGTTCCTGCCCCCTCTATGTTTCCCGAAAGTAGTAGGTTGTGATTTGACGATGCGAAGGTCGCGGTGATTGTCCGGGAGGAAGTTACCGTGACGGACGTGCCAAAAGCTTTGGCGTCGGCCAAGCCTTCGCCTGTCCATTCGAGGAAACGATATCCTTCGAAGGGACTCGCGAAAATATTTACGGTTTGGCCGAATTCATAGTTTCCGCCTCCTAGCACAGTGCCACCCCCGCTTGCGTGGACAGCAAGGCTGAGAGTGTAGGAACCTAGCTCGAAATTGGCTGTTATGCTTCGGTTTTCCGTCATCGACGCCGTAGTGGTCGAAGAGGTTGGCTCATTTGGCCCCGAACCACTCCAGTGAGTGAATATATAGCCTGAGTCGGGTGTGGCGGATATGTTCGCGTCGGTGCCATATGCAAAGGTTCCGCCAGTCGAAACGCTTCCCCCGGTTCCCGCGTTCACAGCAAGTAAGTGTTGGTTCAAGGAAAAGTTGGCTCGAAGAACATAACTGGCGTTGGTATCGACAGCTGTGGTACTGGCATTGCCGTCGGAAATGAGAGCCGTTGAGTCTACGACTTTAATGATATTGCCCATGCTGGGATGATTCGCGCAATGGTAGTATAAGGTATCGGGTGTTCCGGCACCCACGGTGATTGCGACAGTCCCGCTTGTGGATTCGGAACCTGTTACTCCCGCAGTGTATTTACCAAGGTTCGTATTGCCACCGCCGCCCGTGTTCTCACTGAAATAGAATGGATGGCTGGCGGTGGTGGAACCATCAAGGAGGAACTGGTAGACGTTTCCTCGGACGAGGGTGAGTGGTGGTTTCTCCTTGCCGTTAAGAAAGAACGCGTTGCTGGTTCCGTCGTATTGGCGGGCGGCTACGGTGACGGTGAAGTTCATTGTTCCGTTTACCTCCCATCCGCTAAAGCTATAGCCGATTTCGGGAATTGCCTTGATTGTGGCGAGTTGACCGTAGGAATAGTTTCCGTCGCCGGTAACGGAACCACCCGAAGGTGAAGCGATGGCTATTTCGTTTATCAATGCATCGAAGTGGGCGGTTGCATTGGCATCAGATCCTTGGTCCAGCGTTATGGTTGCGGTTGTTGAGAGTGGGGAGGCGAGGGTGCCTCCGGTTGCGGTCCATCCCAAGAAATGATAACCTTGAGCTGAAGTCGTCGAAAGATTGACTACTGTATTTTCGTCATAAGGTCCACTACCGCTAGTTGATCCTGAGCCAATGGGTTTGGAGTAGGTTTGGAGTATCTTTTTATCAATGGGAATAGGGGAGAAGCTAGCTGTCACGTTTCTGTCCTGCGTCATGGATACAGTTGTGGATAGTGAATCGGCATCCGTTATTCCTTCACCTGTCCAATTCGTGAAGTAATGGCCTGAGGCTGCGGTAGCAGTAATCGGGGCATTCGTGCCATAGCCGAAACTTCCGCTTCCTGATGCAGCCCCTCCGGAAGCGGAGGAAACTATTAGGCTGTAGATAATGGTATCGAAGTTGGCCGTGACGTTTCTGTCTTGTGTCATGTCAACGGTGGTGGTGGACGAATTGAGGTCGGCGATGCCGTCGCCCGTCCAACTGGTGAAGGAATAGCCTGTTTGCGAGGTAGCTGTTATTGTGGCTTGGGTTCCATGGTCGTAGGTTCCGGATAGGGATGTGGTTCCTCCGGCGCTTGCGTTCGTGATCAGAGCGTATGAATTGATTGCGAAGGTGGCGGTTATGTTGCGATCCTGCGTCATGGCGACGGCTGTGCTTAATCCCATTGGATCGTATATTCCCGTCCCGGTCCATCCGGTGAACTCGTATCCAGTGTCGACTGTAACCACAATGGAAGCGGTTGAGTTCCAGTCGTAGACACCTGCTCCCGTAACGGAACCTCCTGAGTCTGAGGATGTCAGCAGTGTGTACCTGTTTATCGAGAAGGAAGCCGAGGCATTACGATCTTCTGTCATGTCTACCGTTGTGGTGGTCGCATTGACGTCTGCAATACCTTCTCCGCTCCATCCGGTGAACGAGTAGCCTGTTTGTGGAGTGGCTGTAATGGATGCTTGAGTCCCATGATTGTGGGAACCCGAAGAGGTTACGCCGCCACCTGAGGTACTGGTGACGACCGACAGGTCGTAAGAGTTTATGAGGAAGGTGGCGCTTGCGTTCCGATCCTGTGTCATCACAATAGTTGTGTTTGCATCGGAGGGGCTCGTTATGCCAGTTCCTAGCCAACTCTTGAAGGAATAGCCAGTGTTTGGCGTCGCGGTTATTGGCGCCGAGGAGTTCCAGTCGAAGGTCCCGGAGCCCGAAACGGAACCTCCGGAAGCTGCTGTTGCAAGGAGCGTGTGGCTATTGATTGCGAAGGATGC
>PCBO01000022.1 GCA_002730975.1 Opitutia bacterium | reverse complement strand
GTCATGGAGGCGAGCAACCGCCTTGCCGTTGGTGGTTAAGGCAAAGTGATACACGCCGCTTGTCGGCACCCGCAGGTACCCGGTGAACTGCTGGGCACCGGTTGTCACCGTCAAGCCCTTCACTATCTTGCGACCGGAAGGCGTTCCATCACCGAACTGAGGAACCCAATCGAATAGGCCGGGGAATTCCTTGCGTACCAAGCCGTTCCGAGTTGCAATTTCCATTACTGCAGGAATCAACGCATTGTCATAAGGTCGCTTCGATAGGGGATCGATGCGACGCGAGCGCAGGACGGCGGCCTGGAATTGCTTCTGTGTCGGGGCGCCGGGCTTGCCTGCGAGGTCCGTCGTTTCCTTTAAGTCCTTCAGCGTGTGATACACTTCAAAAACGTCCCGGTGGCCCTTTACGTCCACCCGTATGCCTTTGTAGTCGCCAATCAACACGCTTTGCATCTGGCCATGCGGACGGCCACGCCGGCTGGTTTCAAATTCCATGTAATTCTGTGTCCTTCCCCTGACCAATAACTCGGTGTAGACGATGCCCTGAGCCTGTTCCCCCTTGCCCGTCAACGTAGGAACGATTGACACCCCGTCACTGACGGCAGGAACCGGAACGCCGGACAGGTCACAAAAGGTAGCCATCCAATCATGGAATTGTGATGCCGAGGCGGACTTGCTTCCCGCCTTGATCACAGAGGGCCAGCGAACGATGGTCGGCATCCTGACCCCACCTTCCCACAGATCCAATTTGGTGCCATCGTAGCGACCGAAAGTATCCAGATAATCGGGACGGTAAGAACCCACGTTGTCCAGTCCACCCTCACGCAACGTTCCATTGTCGGAGGTCAGCACAACGAGTGTGCGGTCATCGATTTTCAAATCCTTGAGCAACTGAATCAAGTCGGCAAGCCCGTCGTCGATGCGTCGAACCATGGTGGCGTGGCGTCGGGCATGGTCCGGCCATGGTTGCCCGTCATCCCCCACCGCATGGGCAACCTCGGGATGCATTCCCTTGTCGATCGCGCCTTTCGCCGTGTTGATTTGCCCATTGGTGGCATCGTCAAGCCAATGCACGCCCCCGTTCAATCCGCCGCCCGGAGGATAGTTCCCCTTGACCGTGAGGTGAGAGGTCGTGGGAATACGCAATCCTGCATGGGGCGCAGTATAGCAGAGGTAGGTAAAGAACGGCTTCTTCGGATGCGCCTTGTGATGATCGGAAATCCATTTCTTGGCCCGGGCGGTCAACAAATCCGTTGAATAGCATTTCGCCAGACGATCCGTCACGTCGACGAAACCATCGTAGAGCGGGCGATTGCCCAACTTGGGATAGTGATAATGGGCATCGCGATGGGCTGTGTAACCGTAGAAATAGTCAAAGCCACGGAGCGTTGGGTGTGATGGGTTGGTCTTGGGAGAACGGTCGCCACGAACCGGCTTGATGCTCAGTTGGTGTGGACCACCCGCCATGCCCCACTTACCAATCGCAGCGGTGGCATATCCCGCCTTGCTCATTACCGAACCCAGGGTGTGCACTTCCGGTATTTCGGCATCGAACTGGGTATTGCGTCTGGCGCAATGCCCCTGATGTCTCCCCGTCATTAGGGAAGACCGGGAAGCCATGCATGATGGGGCCGGACAATAGTGACGGCTAAGAATCATGCCCTCCTTTGCGAATTGATCCATGTTTGGCGTCGTAAACTTCTGCTTTCCTTTACGCCCATTCTGCCAAAGCGTCCCTAGATCACCGGGCCCCAGATCATCGCATAAGACGAAGATAACGTTGGGCCGGGCAGCCTTTTTTGGTTCGGCCGCAGCGGCCAAGCTCAACAGAGCGGCAAACAAGCCAAACACAACGGGGATTCGGATGGTCATCGTAAGGTTTTTCATTTCAGGGTCTTGTCATTCTTCTTGTTCGCCTTTTCCTTTGCCAGGAGGGCACGCATGGCCTTGACCTTGTCCGCCATCTCGTTCCAGAGGTTGTTTTTCTCGGCCGGATCCTTGGCCAGATTGTAGAGTTGGCCAGCCGGTTCCTCACTAGGTTTGCCATCCCAATGAGTGAATCCCCCAGGACCTTTCGCTGTAATTAACTTCCAGTTGCGATGGCGATAGGCCACGGAACGGCCTTTTGCATTCAGGATCATGGTATCCCGAACCTGATAACCGAGATCGCCTTTCAAAATGGGGAGAAAACTTCGACTGTCGGTGGTGGCGGCCTCGGGGAACTTGTCCCCCACGATTTTCGCGAAGGTGGCCATGAAGTCGGTGAAGCAAATCATTGATTCGCTAACCCTCTTCGGTCGAACAACCGATGGCCAGCGGACGACAAACGGTACCCGGTGCCCACCTTCCCAGAAATCACCTTTCATTCCACTGTANATCGAGGCCGAACTGTGGTTGTGCTTGAGGCGATCCCTTTGGTACCAAACGGGTCCATTGTCGGAGGTGAAAATNACCANGGTATTCTTTGTNATTCCGTTTTTGTCCAGTGCCTCAAGCACTTGTCCGATGCTGTGATCNACNTGCTGGGCAAAATCGCCNTAGACACCNATTGGACTGGAGTCCTTGAATTCCTCGGTNGGCACCCAGGGCCCATGGGGCGAAGGNAGGGCGAAGTATAAAAAGAAAGGTTTCTCCTTCTTGGCTGATTTATCGATATAACNGATGGCCTCNNTCGTTAATCGAGGTGTCACNTCNACGTGCTTGAAATGAGNGGCAATNTTTCCCGGCAACCANTTGCCGTTATAGAATCGATCCTTGCTGAAGTAATGTTTGCCCTTACCGTCCTCGGTNGGCATTTCAACNGGCGTTCTATTCTTCATATNAAAATAGGGNGGCTGNTCCANGGACCCCCACAAGCCAAAGAATTCATCAAAGCCACGATCAATAGGCCCTCCAGTCATGGTTTGTTTCGCAGTGCCGTCCTTGCCTTTGAAATTATCAAACCCCAGGTGCCATTTTCCGGTCATACCCGTGTTGTAGCCGTTTCTCTTGAGCAACTTGGGCAAGGTGATCTTTTCGGGTTTGATGAAACGGTGATTGTCTCGTAGCGGGTAGCGTCCGGTCAGCAAGCCATACCTAGAGGCAATACAAGTGGAATGCGGCGCATGGGCATCGGTGAACATCAGGCCTTCTCTGGCTAAGCGATCAATCGCAGGGGTCTTGAGCCGTGAGTTCGGATTGAAGCATTTGGGGTCCCCGTAGCCCATGTCGTCGACCAGAATCAGGAGGACGTTTGGCTTTTTCTTTTCGGCCGGCGCGTCCAAATTCAGTAACAAGGTGGCGAGGGCATCCTCCTTGGCTTTGCCGGAATGAAAATCGAGGGCCCGCATGAGACGCGGATGTTCGGACTCCGGCACCTTGGGATCCAGAACCAACTGGACCAGCAAACCGGCGGCTTCCGGGGCTCGCGAGCGCCACACGAGGTCGCGTCCCGCGGGGGCTTTCCAGGCCTCGCCGACTTTCTTGAGCCATGCTTTTAGGCAGGCCGTTTCATTTCCCTTTTCTCCTATGCCGAGGGCTTCCAGGTACCACCGGTCCTTGCCATCGTGCTGAAGGGCGAGTTCGGCCCACAGTTCGGCGGCCTCCGGGGTGGCCACCCGATGCAGGGACACGGCGCATTCGCGGCGTACCAGGGCGGACTCGTCGTTGACCAAGCGCTGCACCAAAGGCTCGATGAGCATACCATGACGCCGAGCGATGCGGAGGGCGAGGGCCCGCAGGTTGTCGTCCTCATCCTTCAACGCCTTCTCGATGGCCTTAGGGGTGCCATCCTTGATTGCGGCCAAGGCCCACAAGGCGCGTGCACGAAAGCGCGGGTTCTCGTCGACCGCCATTTTGGTCAAGGCGGGGCGGGCCTTTTCCTGCATGGCTTGCAAGGCGGTCCATGCCTTGTAGCGGACGGACAGGTTCGGGTTACGCAGGGCCTTGGCGGCGCCGACGGGTGTCTTGAAATCAAAGTCAGGAACGACATAGGCATGCCTTGGGGGCGCCACCCGAAAGATACGACCGGCATCGTTGACGGTGCGATGGCAGCAATCCACCGGATCGAACCAGTCGGCGATGACAAGTGAACCGTCCGGGGCCACGGAGACGTCGGAGGGGCGGTAATTGAGGTCGCCCTTGCTGTGGACCATGTTGGTGATGCTCGCCTGGTACCCTGCCCCGACCTGCTTGGTGGGGAATGCCCAGACGACGTTGCGCCCGGGCTCGGCATGGATCATTTGGCCGCGAAAGGGTTCCGGCAAGAGGTTGCCCTCATAGACGAGTATGCCGGTTGGAGCGCCCCGTCCAGTGATGAGCAAATTGGGTATCACGCCGGGATCGTTCTGGTGCCACATGCGGCGCTGCATGGTAGCTTCCATGTTTGTTCGGTTGGTTTTGTAATCGGCTCCCGTCTTTTCGTCGCGGTAGCCGTAGTTGCCGTACTCCATGACGAAGTTCACACGGCAGGAACTGGACCCATTGTCATTGTCGGATTGCCACATGGAGCCGAAGGAATCGACCGTCACCTCCCAGTTGTTGCGAAAGTTGTGGCCCAGCACCTCGACTTGACTACCATCCAGTTCGCAGCGGATCACCATGCCTTCCTGAAAAGGCTTGCGGCTATTGTCCACGGGATTGCCAAAGGCATCCTTGACCAAGGAACCGTCCGCCCGCCAAAGCCCGGCGCTGTAGTTGCCGAAATTGAAGTACAGCCGACCGTCCGGCCCGAACATGACGGCATGGATGGCGTGATCATGCTGGCCATGGACCGGCCGCAAGACCTTGCCCTTGAACAACAACTTCTTTTCATCCGCCTTGTCGTCGCCATCGAGATCGGTGAGCAAAAAGATTCTGTCCGGGGCGGAGACGATGGCTTGGTTACCGAGCACGCAGACCCCATGCACGCCATCGATGTCGGGGTCTTGGTAAAACACCTTGGTCTTGTCCGCCCGGCCATCGCCGTCGCTGTCCTCCAAGATCAATATGCGGTCACCTTCCTTGCGGGCCTTCTTGCGGTAGTTAACCGCCTCCCCTATCCACACGCGGCCGCGGTGATCGACGTCGATGCTGGCCGGGTTGGACAATTGCTCGGTGGTGGCAAACAACTCGACGGCCAAGCCCTCGGACACGACCAGCTCGCCATTGAGTTGCTGGGCCAAACCAAAGGCGAGTAACCAAAGAAAAGATGGAACTGCCTTTGGTTTCGTTCTCACTTCGGCGAGCCGGAGTTTTTCAAGGTGGTGAGGTACTTGATCAAATCGCGCAGCTCGTCCCGGGTGAGTGAATCGGTCAGGCTCGGAGGCATCACGGTCTGGGCCTTGGAACGACTGGCCAAGTTGGTCGAAGGCACGACCACGACTTCCCCGCTGGAAAGGTCGCGCACACTGATCGCCTTCCTTTCGGCAGCTTGCAGGAAGCCACTATGGATGCGTCCGTCCTTGGTGGTTATGGTAACCGTCTCGTAGCCCTCCTTGATTTGGCGGGCTGGCCAGAGCACGGACTCCACGATTAGGTCGGTCGGCAAACCGGCGGCCAGAGCCGAGAGGTTGGGGCCCTTGATGGGGCCGGGGGCGCTGGCTACACCGTCCACCTCATGGCAAGCCACGCAACTCAAGGCAGGCAGCTGAAAGATCTTCTTTCCCTTGGCGGCATCACCTTGGGCGAGGGCTTCCTTGGCGAGAGCTACGACGTAGTCCGAATTATAGGCGGGGGGAGCGCCTTGCACCCCGATGACGGCATTGAGGGCCTTGACCAAGTTCGGCTCGTTTCGTCCGAGGGCATTCAACCAGCGCCGCGCCAGTTTCGCAACGTCGACCGGCAGCTTCTTCTTACACAAGGCATCGGCCAGGGCATTGGCTCCTTCGCTTCGCTGCAAAAGGGCGGTCAGCAAGGCTTCGACGTCTTCCGCCTTCACTTGAGCCAGAAGCGCGGTGGCCAATTGGGCGGCTCGGGGAAGGTCACGTTGGGCCAAACCACCGAGGGCAGCGGCCCGGATGGCGGGCGTTTCCTTCAAGGAGGCCAAAGTGACCAGCGTCTCGATCATGGATTCTCCCTTGAACGAACTGAGGGCTTTCGCTGCGGCCAGACGGACGGGCTCGGTTTGCTTGCGGTCGGTGGCAAGGCCACGAATAGTTTCCCCATGGGCCTGCAGTTTCCATAATCCACAGAGCTCGATGGCCCCGGCCCGTACCGCATTGTCTTTATGGACCAATGACGAGCCGATCAACTGCTGGGCATTGGCGGGCACGGCCAGGTTGCGCTCGCGAGCGGAGGTGGCGAGGGCACGCAAAACCTCCGGTTGGTCGGCCCCCAACTGCAAAGCCAATCCCGAATCGGAATGACTGCCTATGCAAGCGAGGAGGGCGACCAAGGTGGTTCGGCGCTCAGCGGACAATTCCTTGTCGGCCAGCTGTTGACGGACCACCCCGGCAACGTCGGCGCCGCCACCCACGCTGATCACCTTGACCAAGTGGGTCGGCTTGGCGAAGTCCAAACTTCCATCGACTAGGGCGGCCTTCCAGTGGGAGGACAAGGCATGAACGGTTTGGGTGAAGGCAAAGTTGATGAAGCGGTCGGTCGGACCGTCGGCGGCTTGGGCGGCAACCGCCATGGCCTCCGCTTGGCGTATGTCGCTGACCGCCACGATTGCCTCCAAGCGTACGCGGGGATGCTCGTCCGCAGCGCTTTGCTTCAAAAGAACCAAGGGATTCTTCAAGCGGTCATGCCAGCGACCGGCCACCCGCGTAGCGTAGGCACGGGCCAAGTAGTTCTTTGCCTTGAGAAGCCGGTCAAGCAAGGGGCGGTTCACCACCTCATGTGACTCGTACACCCCGATGGCTTCGAAGAGCTTGTGCTCCAGTTCGGGGTCATCGGGCTTCAGAGCATCGATCCATTTTTGAGTGGCGGCAATGGCCTCGGCTTTGGGCAAGTCCATCAGGCGGAGCTTGGCGAGTTGGCGGGTTCGACGAACGGGATCGGCCAGTTGCCCGCACAATTGATCGGCGTTCATCTTGGCCAAGGGCGGTTGTTTATGGAGCGGTCGCCCCTTGGCGGTGATGCGCCAGATGCGTCCATGCGTCTTGTCGCGATCGGGATGACGGAGCGATGCCTGGTAATGCCCGATGATCGGGTTGAACCAGTCGGCGAGGTAGATGGCGCCGTCGGGTCCCACGTTCAAGTCGACGGGACGAAAGGCGTTGTGGGAGGAGGTAAGGAGCGGTTCCAAGGTCTGCAATCTGTGTCCGGCGCCGTCGATGGTTGGGCGCAGACGGGCGACGTTGCGGGCGTAGTAACCGGCGATGAGGAAGTCGCCCTGCAAGTCGTCCGGGAGATGAGGCGAATCGACGATCTCGATGCACATCGATTTGATCTTGGTTTTCCCGATAGTCATGGCGCCCCCCCAGTACCCTCCACCGATATGGTCGGTGTGCACCAAACTGGGCAACAGTTCACTGACACCGGTGCCGTTGCTCTTGATGAATGATTCGCCCCAGTCTCCAAAGGCATATCCCCAAGGATTGCCACCCCCCGAAGTACGACGGTAGGTGTGCAACTGGCGACGCAACGGGCGCAGTCTCCAGGATCCGTGTTCGTCGAGGCGGGCGATGCCCCACGGTGTCTGCACGCGGGAAAAACAATGGAGTCCTTGGCAGAAGAACAGCTCGCCGCCCGGGCTCCAGGCCAGAGAGTTGATGTTTTGGTGGGTGTCTCCCGTGCCGAATCCGGTGAACAGCACTTCGCGCTGGTCCGCCTTGCCGTCGCCATCGGTATCACGCAAATGCAGGAGATCGGGACCTTCCGCCAAGTAGACGCCGCCGTGCCCGAGGGCAAATCCGGTCGGCATGTTCAGGCCGTCGGCAAAAACGGAGACCTTGTCGACTTTGCCATCCTGGTCCTTGTCCTCGAGGATGAAAAGTTTGTCATCCGCCTTCTCACCGGGTTTGGGTTGCGGGTAAGCCCACGTGCAAAGAACCCATAACCTACCTTCGGCATCCCATCTGAAACAGACCGGGTTGGCGATCCCCATGGACTCATCGGCGAACAGGTTCACCTCGTAGCCCTCGGCTACTTGGAAGGAAGCCAACTGGGCGACTGCCGAGTTATCCGTCTCGGGTTGCGAGACAGACAAGGATTGCCCTAACAATCCTAATGAATTTAGTGTTGTTGCCAGTAAAAGGTATACAGCACGGGGAGTCTTCATTTCTGTTTGCTATCTATCCCAAGTCGGGCAGGCAAGTAGTATTCAATTATCTTAAGTTTCTTTTATGTTCGATCTTAGTTTGTTTTTTAGAGCATCCGAAGTTCTATTCCCAATATTCCGGGTTTTGTTTGTCTTTGGAATCGGAACTCTCGGTGGTAAGGTTTTCTCGGAGGAGCAATCATCTTATCCGTCTCGTCCAGTGAAAGTGGTGGTTCCTTTTGCTGCGGGCGGAGGAAGTGACGTGCTAGCCCGCATTCTTCTTTCTGGAGTCGAACGATCTGCTGTTTCTAGAGAACCTCTAGTTGTTCTGAACGTTGGTGGGGCAGGGGGGACCATCGGCAGTCGGCGGGTTAAGAACGCCGAACCCGATGGGTACGAAATTCTAGCTCTTCACGATGGTGTTTTTACGGCCAGGCAGTTTGGCAAGGTGGGTTATGGTTACGAGGCGTTTACTCCAATTGCCGCGACAGGTCGTGATGGCGTGGTCGTGGCAGTTCGAAACGGTTCCTCTTTCGCGAACCTTGAAGTTTTACTAGAAACCATTCGTGATAAACCGGAAAGCGTCGTCTTTGGAGCGAACTTGGGCGCTCCCAGTCAACTGACGGGCTTATTAATTGAAAAGGGGCTAGACGGAGCTAAGTTTCGTTACTCTCAGACCGGAGGGGGTGCGGATAGATTAGCGTCTCTTCTCGGCGAGCACGTCGACGTGAGCTCATTTTCGATTGCCGAATACCTTCGCTTTAAAGAAGCGGGCGTACGCGCACTTGCTTATTTAGGCAAAGATCGTCATCCGGCTTTACCGGAAACGAGTACAGCCCTCGAACAAGGTTTCGATGTGGTGAGTGATCTCACTCATTTTTGGTGGGCACCTAAGGGCACTCCCACTGAGCGTGTTTCTACATTAGCGCGAATTCTTAAAAAGGGTATGGAGACTTCTTATGTCCAAGAGAAATTTACCGAGTTGCATCGCGAACCTGTTTTTCTGGCAGGGGATGAACTTAATACTTTCTTGGCGAATAGGGAACGGCTTTTTAGTGGAGTGGGGCAGGGGGCGAAGGTTCCGCAACCTCCTGTCGTCGCGTGGGTCGGTGGCGGTATTGTCCTTCTTGGCTTGATTGTTTTTGTTAATCGCCGGCGGAACGAATCCCTCGTTGTCCGGTCTTCATTTCCGTTTCCTTCAAAACGATTATTTGGGGTCTGTCTCTTAGTCGTAACGTATTTGTTGTCTATGCAAACAGGCGTGCTCGGATTTACCCTCGCGACATTTCTTTTCGTTACTTCGATGGGTGTTGGTCTTTCAGGCCTGCGAAACCGTGCGCTGGTTGCGTGGTCGATTGCAGCTCTTGTCTTGGCATTTGGAGGTGAGGCTTTGTTTTCCAACTTTCTTGGCGTCGATCTTCCATGATTTTATGCTATGCCTGATTTTTTTCAGCCTCTTGCTTCCCCTTTATCCTTTGGCTTGGTTGCGTTGGGAGCTTTTTTAGGGATTACCGTAGGAGCCATTCCGGGTCTTACGGGAGCCATGCTCATCGCACTAACGCTTCCCCTCACTTTTTCCATGGAACCCGGCCATGCGCTGATACTTCTCACCTCGATGTACGTGGGTTCCGTTAGCGGTGGTCTAATTACGGCGACGCTACTTCGAATTCCAGGTACACCCGCTTCCGTTATGACCACCCTCGACGGTTATCCCATGGCCAAGTCGGGTCGACCCGGTCGTGCTTTGGGCCTTGGTATTGGTGCTTCTCTTGTTGGTGGTATTATCTCATGGGTCTTTCTTTGGTCTTTTGCAGAACCGCTGGCGGATTTTTCTACGAAGCTCGGTCCTTTCGATTATTTTGCCATGACTCTGCTTGCCCTTGCCCTAATTGCAGGGGTTGGCGGCAGTTCACCCGCAAAGGGTTGGCTGGCTGGCTTTTTTGGTATGTTTTGCGCATTGCCCGGAGCTCACCCTTCTTCGGGAGAACCTCGCCTTACCTTTGGTTTTGTCGAAATGGATGCGGGGTTTCGTCTCTTACCAGTTCTCATTGGTGTCTTTGCCTTGGGCAAGATATTGCGTGACCTTCAGGAAGGCGATTCGGGTTCGGCCGAACGAATAGCGGGCGATGACAAACCTTGGCTTTCTCTCCAGGAATGGCGTAGTCATCTCGGGAATCTTTTTCGTTCATCTTGTATAGGTTCATTCATCGGGGCCTTGCCCGGAGTGGGAGCGAACGTCGGTTCGTTGGCTGCCTATTCCACTGCCAAACGTTTTTCTAGTAAACCTGAAGAATTCGGCAAGGGGAGTCCCGAAGGTATTGTTGCTTCTGAGTCTGCCAATAATGCTACTGTTGGAGGTGCTCTTATTCCTCTTGTTTCGCTTGGAATACCGGGGAGCGTCATAGACGCTATCCTTCTTGGCGCACTTCTTATACATGGTCTACAGCCGGGCCCACTTCTTTTTCGTCAAAACCCAGAGGCCGTTCACGCAATCCTCGGCGCTGCTCTTGTTGCCAATATTTTAACCTTTACCTTCATGACCGTGGGAGCAAGAAGAGTTGCTCGACTCGCTAAGATTTCACCTAATGTTCTTATTCCGTTCACTCTCGTATTTTGTATTATCGGGTCCTTTGCCCTCAATAACCGCTGGTTCGACGT
>PCBO01000021.1 GCA_002730975.1 Opitutia bacterium | reverse complement strand
CCAATAGGCGCGTCGCCGGCAACTTTCAAAAGAAAAACATTGGCCACGATTTCGCCGTACTCATTCTTTTTAGGCTCCGCTTTGAGAGCGTCATGAGAAAAATTCATCCACTTCACGCCCTCTAAGTCCGCTCCCGCAACGTTTACCTCCACTTCCGTGCCCCGCATGGCCGAGGGCGGATAGAGTCGGTCGAACCGGGTTGAAGGCAATTGCCCGAAGGCATTCGAGATGAAAATTGAAAAGAAAGAGAAAAAGCAGATTTTAAGCATGAGATTCATAGGTGGCTGAAGTTTCTTGAGCAAGTAGGCGCGAGTCAATGGAAACGCCCCGCAATTAATTTTTTTTCTAAAGAGGTTGTTTCAAAACTAGGAAAACAGCTCGGCGATCGGGTTCCCGAACGGCAGAACAGGGACGGGACGGTCCTTGGGATCGGCTTGGCTTTCGGCCTTTAAAACTTGGGGCAAGGAAAGACCCGCCATTCCCAAGGTGCCGGCCTTTACGAACCCACACCTATCAATCGCAAGGTTTCGCTGAAACTCTTCGCAACCGAATGCGGTGGGCTTCATTGCTATTATCTTATTTGGGTCCTTGAGTTTTAAAGCTGCCGGAAGTGGTCGGGACTTAGAGGTTGAACAAAAATTCCTTGGTATTGAAAAGGGCCCAAACGACGTCCTCGTAGGCCTCTTTCTTGGCCACGGGCTTTTTCACGCCTTTTTCATCCTCGATTTCTCGATTCACGTAATCAACGGCCATTTTCAATTCACCTTCTTTCGGCGCGCGAGAAAAGGCAGCAAAATAAAGTTCTTCAATTTTTTCCGCGTCTGTTTTTTCCTTGTCGTTGGCCAACTTGTTGGCTCGACCTGCGCCACTGCTGAGCTTGGTTTGAATATCCTTGGAATTAATCAAGTGCAGGCTCTGAGCCAAGCTGGCGTCGCCCGAACGTTCACACTCGCAGGCGCTGGCGTTGTCGGGACGACCGAAGACAGAGAGGAAATAACTCTTTTGGTTGAAGCTATTGTCAGGGAGCATGGTGGCTCGCGTGCCTGCGGGAAGACCACTGAAACCTGTTCGTACCTCAGTCAGGTCATCGATGGAATCAAGCAATACCTCGGCCTGCAAACGCTGAGGATAGTGTCGAGAGAAGTTGTGCTTGTCCTTGGCGTTGTATCGGTTGGGGATGGAACTGAACTGATAGGTCTTCGATCGGCAAAGGTCACGAATTATGCCCTTCATGTCGAAACCGCTTTCGATGAACTTTTCGGCCAGAGCCTGAAGGAGTTCGGGATTCACCGCAGGATTGGTCTCGCGCATGTCGTCCTCGGGGTCCACCAAGCCTCGACCGAAGAAATGCTTCCAATAACGATTCACGAACGTATGGGCGAAAAATGGATTATCCTTGGCGGACATCCAATCCACGAGCGCTTGCCTCGGGTCGTCGTCGGCGGAAACAACCGCGGTTTGCGCCCCAAGACCCGCAGGTTGAACGGGCGTATTGTCTTTCTTGTTGGTGGCTTTCGCTATGCCGCGCTTGTGATATATGATGTCCTCATCAGGCAAACGGCCCTTGGCCCTGCCCACCTGGGAAAAGAAGGCGGACAACTGGTAATAATCTTTCTGACTCCACTTTTCAAAGGGGTGATGATGGCACTGGGCGCACTGAATTCTCGTACCGAGAAAAAGCTGGGCGGTATCCTCAAGCTGGTTTTGCACCGTCTTCACTTCCCGATACCATCCGACGGCCGGGTTGTGAACCATTTCACCGGAGGCAGCCACCACTTCGCGGACGAACTGGTCGTAAGGCTTGTTCTGGTGCAAGCTGTCGCGAACCCATGCGTGGAAAGCGTAATTACCTCGCTGGTAGGAAGTCTTGGTGCGCTTGTTTCGGAGAAGGGCAGACCATTTGTTGGCAAAGAAGTTCGCGTAATCGGTGCTGGCCAGCAATCGGTCGATCAGCTTGTCGCGCTTGTTCTCATCCTTATCGGCAAGAAAGGCCTTGGCTTCCTCAGAAGTCGGCAAACGACCACCGATATCGATCGATACTCGACGAATGAAGGTGGAATCGTCGCAAATCTCTGAGGGAGGCATGCCCACCGCCTTGAGCTTGGCGAAAACGAACTCGTCGACATAGTTGCGAGCCGGAGGCAAGTTGTCCACTGGAGCACCGAGAGGCACTATAGCCCGAAACACAGCCACCTTGTCTTGGTACCGAATCATCACGCCCAAGTCACCGGGTTGCTCGAATACGCCGACATGAGCGTTCTCGTCCACTTCACCCACTTCCTCGTCGTTCGCTTCGTAGACGGAGGAACGAGTGACGTCCTTCATGCTGCCGTCCGAGTATTTGGCGGTAACCACGAGTTGCTGTTCACCTTCCATGTCCATGATGCGAACCTTGGGGAACACGGCGATGCTCTCGAGGGTAGGATCATCGGGTTTTCCGTAAGGCATTCCTTGGGCTATCCACGAATGGATGAGTCGATAGTCGAGCGAGCCCTTTTCAATCCTAGCGCCTCCGCCATGAGGGGAGTCGTTGGTCGCTTTCGTAAGCAACAAGCTACGGTCCGGAGCGGCGGGAAATACACGACGTCCTCTAGCTTCCTTCACGATGTATTCGTAATCCTCGTGCGGTTCGAAACCGAGAAGCGAAAGGCGAAAACCATTTTGACCACCCGACTTCCCGTGGCAACCACCACCGTTGCAGCCATACTTGCTGAACAGGGGTGTAATCTCGTTGGGAAAATTGATGCGCTGAATCGTGCCCGACTCCTCCACAGTTATCTCAGCGGAGGCGATGGCTCCACCCTTTGCCGTAACGGTGATCTTAGTTTTTCCGTCCTTAACCGGACTCACCCAACCCGTCTCGTCTATGGCCACAATGCCCGCAGGTTCGGAAATATACTTAACCTTGCGAGAAAGGTCTCGCTCATCTCCATCCGAGAAAACACCCGTAATGACCAACTGTCGGCGAGCGTCTATGCCCTTCAGGGAAAGCGCGTCTCCGTCGAAGGCGGAAAAGCCGAGTTCAATTTTCTCGGCTTCGCCAAAGTCGGCGGCATTTACGAAAGTGGAAGCGACAAGAAGGGAAACCGCTTTTAGAAGTCCAATTCGGGCAAATTTCATGGAATGTTTTATTTGGATTATTTTAAAGGGATAAAGGTTAACCGACAAGTTCGGGAAGGGCCCGCATGCCATTGTCGACGAGATATTGCGGTCTTCCGGAAAGATCCTGTAATTGCTCCTCGGTTACGTCTATGCCGACGTTTCGGTACAACGTCGCGAAAACCTCGCCAAGGTACACGGGTCGATCCGCGGGTTCACTGCCCTTCGGGTCGGAAGCGCCGATAACTTGACCGTTGTTCATACCGCCACCGGCAAGAAGCACGGACATCACCTTACTCCAGTGATCTCGACCTCCTTTGCTGTTAATCTTCGGAGTCCGCCCGAACTCGCCCCAAACGATCACCGAGACGTCGTCCAGCATGGAGCGATCCCGCAGATCTTGTATGAGGTTGGACACCCCCTTGTCGAGATTCGGCAAGTTCTTGTCGCGAAGCTTGTTGAAATTATCGTTGTGCGTATCCCACCCGCCGGTAGTCAGGGTAACGAATCGGGCACCCGCCTCCACAACCCTACGAGCCAAGAGAAAACTCTTGCAGTCGTTGCCGTAGCGCTTGACCGTCTTGGCTTCCTCGTTCTTCAAATCGAGAGCCTTGGCAAGTCGCTCGGAGGTAATGATGTCGAAAGCCTGCCGATTAAAGGCGTCGAAACCGTTCATCATGCCGCTTGCATCACAATCACGGCGAAACTTATCGAACCCACCAAGCAAGCCCTTGCGATTGGCATAGCGAATTTCCTTCATGCCCGACTGCTTGGCCATATCGTAACGACCCTTGCCACCGCTGCTGAAGCCGGCATGAGCCGTGCCGAGAAAGCCTCCACTCTTTATTCCGCCTCCCATGTCAACGTACCCGGGCGTTCCCATGTGGTCGCCTTGCACCTTAGAAACGACGGAACCGATGGAAGGCCAACCGCCAACGGGTTGCGGTCCATTCTTCGCTCTACCCGTCATGCAATGGTAGGAACTGTGGTTGTTCACCGTATCGGCAATCGAGCGTATTATGGAGCACTGGTCCATTTGCTTCGCTATGCCCGGAAGATATTCGCTGATCCTGATGCCAGAGACATTCGTCGGAATGGAAGCGAACTCACCGCGAAATTCGGAAGGAGCGTCCTCCTTCATATCGAAAGTGTCCATATGGGAAGGACCACCGGCCAGAAAAACCATGATCACCGCCTTCTGCGAAGAACCCGTACCCAATTCGTTTTCCGCCTGCAGCAATCCCGGAAGGCTCATACCGCCCATTCCCAAGGCGCCGACCTTCAAAAAATCTCGCCGCGAAACTCCATCGCAAAAACTAGATCTCTTCCCTTCGGTAAACATTATCATGGTACTGACTTTCGTTNNAANTTAGACGCGCGCGAAACTATTNTANANGACAATAGAGCACAGTCACCTGATTGGGACAATCTTTTACAGGTCGTTGAAATACCTTTGAAAACCTGCGAAGCGCCATACCACGGCGCGCTCCCCCCCTTATCCTACAAGCTCGGAAACGGGCTTCCAGTCGTCGACAAGATAGTGCGGACGTCCCGACAGATCGCTCACAGTGGTTGCGTGCGGGTTTACTCCGAGATGCTCGTACAAAGTGGCGTGCACCTCCCCTATTTGCACGGGACGCTCGGCGGGTTCGGCCACCTTCCGGTCCGTCGCTCCGATCATCTGTCCGTGATTCATGCCGCCTCCGGCCACGAAGGCGCAACCCACCTGCGGCCAATGGTCCCGGCCGCCGTTCTTGTTCACGACAGGCGTGCGCCCGAACTCTCCCCAGGCAACCACCGCCACGTCGTCGGACATGCCGCGCTCGTGCAAATCTTCGATCAAGGCGCTCAGACCGCGGTCGAATATGGCGGCGTGCCCCTTGACTCCCGCCGTGTTGTTGGAGTGAAAGTCCCAGCGGCCGAAATTCAGGGTCACCACGCGGGCTCCCGCCTCCACCAGCCGTCTGGCCAAAAGAAAGTGCTCGTTGTTGCGCGGCGCTCCATCCCCGACGTTCTTGGGGTCTCCCTTGCCGTAGCGCTCGCGAATCTTTGGGTCCTCGTTATCCAAATTGAGGGCATCCCCCAGTTGGGAGGAAGTCAACACCCCGAAAGCCTGTTGCGTAAAGGCGTCCACCTGCTCTAGTTCGTTCCCCCGCTCGAGCTCTCGGCGAAAGGAATCGAATCCGCTGAGCAAGGACCGGCGCCGGCCTATGCGGAGGGCTCCGACTGGTTTCGGGTCCATGTCCGCCCTGCCTGGCCCGGATGGTCGGAAGGGACCGTGAGACGCCCCCAGAAAGCCGCTTTCGCCCGGTGAACCGTAAGGTGGATGCCCTGCCTTGGGAGCCAAGCCCACGAAAGGCGGCATGCCGGGGGTCTTCGTTCCCAAAAGTTTCGAGACGACCGACCCGATGCTTGGCCAGTTTCCCGGAGGTTTCGGGTAGGAACGATCGAAAAACGCGGATCCAGGCCTACCCGTGTAGCACATGAAGGAATCGTGAGAACCGCTGGGGGCTCCCACCAAGGTGCGAATCCCCGTCCACTTGTCCATGATCTTGGCCATCATGGGCAAAGACTCGTTTACGTGAATGCCCGTAACATTGGTGCGAATGGGCCCGAACTCGCTGCGCACCTCCTTGGGAGCGTCCGGCTTCGGGTCGATCAAGTCCTGATGCGGCGGCGCTCCCGCCATGTACACCATGATTATCGCCTTGTTCGAGCTTCCCGCACCCGTCGCCTTTTCGGCCTGCAGAAGCTGCGGCAGGCTGATTCCGCCCATGCCAAGGGAACCCACGCGAAGAAAATCCCGACGGCTCACGCCATCGCAAAAACTTCCATGTCCCCTGCCCTCGACGTCCAACATACAACGAATCTTGAAAGAAAAATCGTACGCGGGCAAGGCAAACACGCCCGACTCAAGGCCATCAAAAACCTGCGAAGCGCCTACAACACCTGGCGAAAAGGCGGAGCCGACAAGCAAATCCGACGCTAGAAACTCGAGAAGAGTAGGCGGGGTGAGCGCTGATGGAGAGTGCGACCGAGGCCGAGTTGCCCTTGGTGATCACTGCCGAAGACGTAGACGTCTCCCGAGGTCGTCCAGTAAATGGAGTGCTCCTTGCCGGCGGACATGCCGGCCACGCCGGAGTTCACGAGCTTTCTCAAAGTAATGGCTCCATTCAAGGCTCCTGTTCCCACCCGCCCGAATCGATTATAACCAGCAGTCCATAGTGAACCGTCCGTCTTGAGGAATAGAGAATGCTCATAGCCTCCGGATACCGCGGCAACTCCGCCGGAGAAAACAACCTGAGGCGTGGAATGATTTGTACCACCTGTGGAGTGTCCCATCCGGAAATGCGCGTTATGACCTAACGCCAAAAGCGACCCGTCGTTCATCGAGACGAAGGTGCCATGATGGGAACAAGCCACGGACGTAGCGTTGGCCTCGATGATCCTTTGCGGAACCCATTTGTTGGAAGTGTTCGCGTCGCCGAGTTGGAAGTGCGAATTCTTGCCCGTTCCCCAAACCGATCCGTCTTTCTTGAGGAAGACCGTGAAGTTTTCTCCTGCGGCGACTTGGGTGACGTTGGCGTCCACAACCTTTATCGGGTAAAAGCGATTGGAGGCATTGACGTCGCCCAGTTGTCCGTGGTTGTTCCTTCCCATAGTCCATAGCGAACCATCGCTCAAGACCATGGCGGAGTACTCGGTTCCTGCGGCGAAGGAGGTTACGTTGCCATCGTATACCATTGCCGGAGAATGAAGATCAGAAAATGTTCCTGTACCCAAGCGACCGTGATGCCCATCTCCGAATCCCAAGATGGAACCGTTGACATCGCGGTAAAGAGCATGATTCAACCTGGAACGCACTGCCGTGACGTTGCCGTCCACCACCTTGACCAAATTGGAGACAGAATGGGTTAATGCTCCATTTCCCAGCTCGCCCTCCCAATCATTGCCGACCGACCAAAGCGAACCGTTAAGATCTACGAAGTAGCTGGTGTTTTCACTGGCTACGGCGGAAGAAACTTTCAAGTCGGGCAGGAGTTGTGGGTTTGGCTGGTACAAGGCTTCAAATGTTCCCAACTGTCCGGATTTGTTGCTCCCGAAGACGAGAACGCGACCGTCGTTCATCACCACCATGGAGTAGCCGTTCCCCGCATCGACGTCGACGGCTCCACCGGCAATGATTTGCACGGGATCGCCGCGATCCGTCACATTGTCGTCACCCAGCTGCCCTTGGTCGTTCTTTCCCATGCCCCAAACGGAACCGTCCACCTTGAGGAATATGGAATGACTGTGCCCGGCTGCGGCTTTTTTTACCCCGGAAGAAACGATTTGCTGAATAGACTTGGAAGTGGAAACGTTTCCGATTCGTTTGTTTTGGTTAAAACCCGTTCCCCAAAGCGAACCATCTTCCTTGACTGCCAAAGTATGAAAAGGGCCCGAGTTAACAAAGGTCACGTTCGAATCGAGAATCATGACGGGGGAATGTCGATCCGTGCTCGTTCCGTCACCCAAACTGTTGTTTTGGCCATATCCGTAATTATTTCCCATAGCCCAAAGAGAGCCGTCGTTTTTGATGAACGCCGCATGGTATGAGCCGGCGGAAACTTGGGTTACGTTGGCCTCAACGATTTTTACCATTGTCGTTTTGGTTGTTGTGTTGCCGTCACCGAGTTTGCCCTCGTTATTCAAGCCCCAAGCCCAAAGGGAACCATCGCTTTTCACAAGGTAGTGATTGGCCAGCCCGACGTCAAAGCCAGTGAGATTGGCATCCATGATTTTGGTCGGTTTTTGAGTTTGCCCGGGGAAATCATCCAACCGCAAATTACCCATGCCCCAAAGTTCACCGTTCTTTGTGGTGAACAAGGTGGAATCAGTCCCCGAGGCAATGGCGGTGGCGTTGGCTTCGAAGACCTTGGTGAGGGCATTCAGGTTTACCAAGGAATAACCGGTTCCCAGCTTGTGAGCCCAAGCGCTGCCCGTTGCCCAGACGCTGCCGTTGACGTCGATGACGAAGCTTTGGACGCTGCCTGCGGAAATGGGAATGTGCGTTTCTATGCGAATGCCAAGCGTCATGGAGGTGGTGCCTGCTGCATTGGCGGCGGAGATGGTTACGCTGTGATCCCCGGATGCGTTCACGAGACCGGATATCAAGCCGGTGGCGGCGTTTACGCTGAGGCCTGCGGGAAGTCCTGTCGCCCCGTAGGCCAACGGGGAATTGCCGGCAAGAATCTGATAGGAAAAGGTATGCCCGGCGGTTGCGTCCAAGGTGGGCGAACTGGTCAAGGTGGGGTATCCGCCCGCCACCGCGTCCGGTGCATTCCGGGCGAGGCGAAAGCCGAGGAAATTGTATTTGAAATGTGCCAGAGGACCGTGCCTGACATCGATTCGGGCAGCGTAGTTATTACCATGAAAACCACCGGCATGGTATCCTCTGGTGAGATTTTCCGGGCCGCGGGAGTTTGGTAGGCTGGCTTCAGGTTGCTGGTACCAATCTACCCGATATCCGTCCCAAACGCGTTCCCCTACGTTTCCAAAGGTATCGTGCAGACCGTAGCCGTTGGCGGAGTAGCTACCGACGGTGACGGTTTTTCCGATGCCGCTTAGGTCAATGTTTCCATAGGCGGGAGAATAGGCGTCTCCATGTGGATAAAGCATGCCGACGAGTCCGCCGCGGGCGGCTTTTTCCCATTCGGCCTCTGTTGGCAGGCGCCAACCGTTGGCCTGCCAGTTCACGTGGGCGTTGGTTAGCAGGACTTGGCCCGTTCGATAGAAGGTGCTTTGGTTGGCGTCGCTATAGTAGAGAGGTTGGAGGTTGTCCTTCTCGGAGCGGGCATTGCACCACTTCACCATGTCGTACCAGGTGAGGTTGGCCACGGGGTGGTCTGGACCCTCGGCAGTTCCGTTGTCGTCGAACTGGTAGACGTTAGCCCCGCGGGCCGGATCGGTGGCCCATAGACGCACTTCGTCCCAGAGGGCTTCGGTGACCTCGTACTTGCCTGCGTAGAAGGCACTGAGGTAGACCTCGTGCTGGACAAGATTATGGGCTGAAGGCGTGTTTGGCATTCCCATGATGAAGCTACCTGCGGGTATGAGACAAAGGTCGGTGAAATTGGACACGGTGACTAGGCGTTGGGCGGTGGCGTAGTTGCCCGCGGAGTCGGTCGCCTTGTAGCTGATGTAATAGGCCCCGGGGGTGGCGACGTTCACGGTGCCGTTGACGTCGACCACGGCGGAGAGATCACCGTCGAGGTCGTCGGTGGCGAAGTACCCGGGATCCTGCCATGCGGTTCCGGTTTGAAGGGAAATGGATTTGGGACCGTTGAGGGTGAGGACGGGGCGGTCCATGTCCACGGGCACCACGGTGGCCACGGTGAGCTGGGTGGAGGAGGAGGTGACGAAGCCGAAGGGGTTGGTCACTACGAGCGAGTAGTAACCGGGATCGGTGGAGGCGTTGAGGTCGACCAGGTGGAGTATGGGGGAGGTGGCTCCCGCGACGGGCTGGCCGGCGCGTTGCCACTGGTAGCTGAGCTGGCGACCGTCCGCCATCGCGGGTATATGAATGGAGCGTGTCGCGTAGCCCGTGACCTGAGCGGGCGGCTGGGTGACGATGCGGGGGGCGAGGAAAGCCTTTACCTCGTCGGGCAGGCGGGAAATGGCGACGGAGCCGTTGAGATCGGCGAGGACTTCGGGAGACAACATGGCGGAGGTGACGGACCCCGGAAGCGGAGTGGCGTTGAGATCGGACAATACTCCGGGAGCAAGCATGTTCTTGGTGATGGCTCCGGGTTCGACTATGCTCGCCTTGTGAGCCTTGGCCGCCCACCCCGCGACTTCGGCGGCAAGGGCGTGGGGGGTCGACGTTATGGGTTGATCAGGCAGCAAGTGCTTCCATTCCTGTGTGTCGGTTCGGTAAAAGCGCACTACAAGAAAAAGCTGTGGATGGTCGAGAAAGAGATTTGGAGACAAAGCGTTCATGCCTTGCCCGCCAAGTAAACAAAGATACTCCCCATGGTGTACGGGCACGTTGATGCTGGAATTGGCATCGACGCCGTTTCTCCAATGCACGGTTCCGTTGGCATCCCGCAAGGCGAAGGTGAATTGGGCGGCGCCTTCAAAGTTGACCCCGTTCATCGCAACTTTTCCCGAATAGGGTATTGGAGCTCCCATAAAAACCCAAGGAAACAAGAAAAAACAACTAATAGTTCCTATGTTTTTCATAATAAAACTGAGGAAATCTAGGAGTAAAGTTCACCTTTGCAAGATGATTCTAGAAGAGCGTTGAGCTTACTGTTCAGCCATGCTCTTACGCACGGCGAATGCCTTTGGGCTTAGCTTCAAGGCCTTGGCGACTTTTGCGGGGAATGGATCGTACTTTGCCTCTGACCGGTAGAGGACGATGCGACTACGTTCAGTGGCGAGAGCGACGGCCTGAGGGAGATCAAGATGGCGAAGAACATTCAGATAGGCGGGGCCTTGCATGTGGGAGGTGGGGAGATCGTGAAGATCAAGGCGAGTGACGTCGGGCACGTACAGGGAAGCGTAGAGAAGATTGGCCGACATTTGGCCATGGGCTTGCATCCAAAGTGGCACTTTTGCCATTCCCTCGACCTCACGGAGCACTTCGGCGGATCGGACGACGTCGTAGACGCGCATGGCGTCGAGGGTCTGCCCGAGGAGATAGAAGCGACGGAGAACGTGATTGCGCTTGCGGGCGTCTCCCGACCATGCGGTGGGACCGATCCCGCGTGGCGCGACGTAGGCCATGGCCCAATCGTGGTTCTCGAACATGCGTTTTTCGGCGCCGAATGCCTCGGCATCGTGCGCGGGAATTTTTTTCGCATCCTGCCCCCCGAAGGCCTCGGGAAAGGATCTGACGTAGGTGGCGGCGAAGTCGCCCCACCCTTCCTCGTCCAAAAGGTTGAGGACGACGAGATCGGCATCCTTCATGGAGAGATTCTTGCGATGGGCAACGAACAGGCGAAGATCCCAAGGTTTCTGCGAAGTGAAATCGTAGGCGGCGAGGCGGATGCCGTCGGCTTGCAGATCGAGTGCCTTTTTGTTGGCGAGTTTGCCGGGGCTATCCGGCCAACCTGCGAAAACATGCTCGTCGAGCCCCGCCATCGTGGCCTTGCGATAGGCGTTCCAACCGGCCTTGTCCTTGGGCACGGGCGGAGGGGCGACTTGCGGAACGAAGGTATCGTGAATCTTGCTCGTGATCTCCTCTGCGGGCAGTTTTTCGAATACCTTGAGATCCTCGGGCTTGAAATACTTGACGGCGGTCTTGTCGATTAGCGGGTTTTCCTTTTTGAGAAAGCGATTGAACCACGAGAAGGCGTGGACGCGAAGGTCCTGCGTGTCCTTGTGCGGGCCTTCCGCAATCTGGAGGCCGAGGTTGCTGGAAGCTCCAAGTAGGTCGTAGACCCGTTTCGTCTTGCGGTGAACCTCGACCACGCCGTCGAGCGGAAATATGCCATCCTTGTCGGTATTCGAGATGAGGAGAGCGCGAGGCGCGACGAGTGAGGAGATCATGGCGTAATCCCAGCGAGCAGAGTTGACTTGATACATGCAGTCGCAATGACCCTCTACGCAGCCGTCGACGACGTGATTGCGCATACTGGTGATTCCCGCCACGGGTACGACGGCCTTCACGCGTTGGTCGAGGGCGGCCACCCACCAGCTATAGGCTCCCCCACCCGACCGTCCGGTTACGCCGATGCGTTCGCCGTCGACCTCGGGGCGTGATTGCAGGTAATCGATACCGCGAATACCGTTCCAAGCTTCTACGCCGGCGGGAGTGTATCCACGGGACGCCCACCACCACATGTTCTTGGAATAAATACCGTGGTGCAGTCCCTCGATCTCACCCAGTTGGATGGTGTCTATGGTGAGGCATACGAAACCGTTTCGGGCAAACCATGCTCCATGGTGATGGTAGTGAACCTTGTTGCCGTAGCTGATACCCCCCTTCTTCACTCGGCCATGACCGCATACGTACAGGATGGCAGGAAGTTTCTCGCCCGGTTTGCGATCGGCAGGCAGGAACAGGTTGCCCGTAACGTAAAGACCGGGGCTAGACTGGTAGTGCAGTTTTTCGACTACGAAGCCCTCGCCCTCCACCTTGCCCGTAATCTTGGCCTTGAGATCAGTCCGCTCACGCTTGGGATCGATGCCTAGCATGGAGAAGAGCCGGGCCCGATAGTTGTCCTTCTTGGCAAGCCAATCCTCCTTGGTATGGATCCCTTCGAGAAAGGAATTTTCTATTTTGGCGGTTTCCAACTCGAAGTAACGCTTGAGCAGGCCGTCTCCCTCGGCTCCATTCAGCAAGGGGACGAAAACGAGAAGGAAGGCGAATAGAGTCGAGGTCGAGAGGTTCATGAACACGAGTTTCGGAAAAGCGGAAAAGGTGGTCAAACTCGAAGAAGGAGAAAGATATGATTTCGGAAATCTAGTTGGCGCCCACCAATATGCTCTTGCTCAGGCTTAGATTTGGCTTCATCTCAAAACCGATATGAAGAAATTACTCAGCCTCTCCCTACTCGCTTGCTTGACAAACGGAACGATGGTCGCCCAAAAAGCGAAGAAACCGGCCCGCGTCGGCCCCATGACGCCGATCGAGGACATCGCAGGCTTGCCGAGAATACTGGTGATCGGCGATTCCATTTCCATCGGCTACACCCTACCCACCCGGGCCTTGCTCAAGGGGAAGGCGAACCTGCACAGGATTCCGACCAACGGCGGACCGACCACCAAGGGCTTGGCGGAGATCGACAAGTGGCTAGGCAAGAGCAAATGGGACCTGATACACTTCAACTGGGGCTTGCACGACTTGAAGTACATGGGGCCAAATGGCGAAAACCTCTACCCCAAGGAAAAGGGCGGAAAACCACAGGTAGTGATCGAAGACTACGAAAAGAACTTGAACAAATTGGTGGCCCGCATGAAAAAGACGGGAGCGAAGCTGGTATGGCGCAACACCACCCCGATTCCGCCGAGCTCGAAGGGACGCTACGTCGGCGATTCCGTCCGCTACAACGAAGCGGCGGCGCGAGTGATGAAGAAGCACGACGTCCCAACCCTAGACCTCTTTACCCCAAGCAAGAAGAACATGAAGACTTGGATGCGCCCCGCCAACGTGCACTACTTCCCCGATGGCTCCCAAGCACTGGCGAAACTGGTTGTAGCCGACGCCTTGAAAAGGCTGGGCAAGTAAGCCTCGACCGGAAGGGTTTCGGAGATCGCTAGGCGATGGCTTGATAGAAGTTGTCGAAGGACTCGTAGCCAGCCAACTCTGCCCGAGCGTCGTCGCAACGCTCCTTGGACGCGATTCCTACGTTTTCGGCGAGGAACAGGATGTAAAGGGCGACGTTCTTAGCGAACAGGAGGCGACCCTCGTCGCTAATGGAGTAAAAGCGAGACCGCTGAACATACCCTGCGGGCGAATGATCCCCGAGGGCTCCTTTTTCCGGCCTGCCGTCCGCGGCGAGAACGTAGAGAAAGTTGTACTCGAACCAAAAGACGTGATCGGGGGAAGGATCTAAAGCCTGCAAGGCCGACCGACAGGAATCGGTGTCGGCATAAACGTCGGGGTTCGCTCCGGCGACGGACAGGGTGCCGGAAACGAATTCGCGAGCCATCTTTCGTTCGGTGTCGTCCTCGGCGAAGCATCCGGCAACGGCAAGGTCGAGAGTGAACGCGTACCAGTCGCTCCAGAGGGATTGGTCGGACTCGTTGGTGGAGGCATAAAGGGCTACGCCCATTTCGTAGGTGTAGCGTCCACTGGTCTTGATCTCCAACTTGCTACCGGTCATTTCCCCGACGACTTGGTAGTTTTCGGCGGATTTGCCCGAGCCGGAGTGGAATCCTATGGAAACGCCGAACTTCTCGCAAACCGACCAAATGCTGGCTACCATCCTACGAAGCTCGTCGTTGTCCGGGTAAGGAATGTTCTTCTGGAAACCGAAGGCGGGAGCGACAAAGTGAATCGGCATGCCCATCTCGAAAGCGAGAGCAAGCATAACGGCGGTCGTTTCCGGCGTGGTAAGACCGGGAAGCTCGTCGATGGAAAGCTCGCGAAGGTAATCACGACCGAGTTCCGTGGTGAAGGCAGCCTCGCGGGCAACACGATACTTTTCGTCGCGAATCTTCATTTTCTGCATGGCTGGCCAGACATATGCGAGCAGACCGTTGAACTCGTCCTTAGTCGGACTCAAACCGGCCTCCTCCACTCGTCGACGAGCGGCCACGATAAGGTGTGCAGGCACGTTTTGCGTAACGTACATGCTCTTTTCAACGGGACTTTCGGGCACCTCGGTAAGTGCAAGCTCTGGAGAAATGTCGAAAGTGATGTAACTGGCGAAGAGACATCCCTTAACTAATTGATCTTCCCGGATATCGAACTTGCCACCGATGGGTTGGTGGTCGGCATTGAAACTCCAGGCAATACCGAGCTTGTGAAAACCGCTCTTGAGCTTGGCCAAAATGCAGCCATGTGTCATTCCCTCGACGCTTTGGCCCTGATGACCTTCGGGAACATCACAACCGATGAAGGGGAAAGGAACGGTATCGAGGCGATCAGCGAGCATTTCATCGACATCGTAGACGAGTTCGCGGGGTATGCTGTTCTGGTTGGCGGTAAGACCTTGGCCGAGACGGCTCATGGCCCAGTCCACACCATCCCAGTGTAAAGTGGTGAAGCGTGCGCCTATACCCAAAGTAGTCTTCCCGAGATCGGCACCGGAGCTTGGAAAAATAGAGCAATTTGAATCGGCTTCTTGGAAGACGTTCTTTATCCGGATCAAGTTCTCGAAGCTGGCGGGAAAGTAAACCTGCCCGTTAATCTCAGTACGATTCTCCAAAATTTGTTCAACCCCGGCAGCATCCGGATCAGAAGGAGTTAGTCGCCATGCATGATCTCCATGCCTATTCTCAACGAGACTCCACGCGCCATGGGAAGTGAGTACTCCGCTCTTGCCGTGATTGGTGATGCCCGAATCCGAGGCGAGATCAGACTGTAATGCCTCCCAGTCTAAGCAGAAATCAGGGCTAACACATGGGTTGTCGGAAATTCGGAGTTCGTCATCAAGAAGGAACTTGTTGATTGGTTTCATGAAGATTTTCAAAGTTGATTTGATAGGTTTTAAGATTGTGCCGGGCGCCCCCCCTCATGGTCGTTTATGATCGTTTATGATCGTTTGTGATCGAATCGAAGGCAAAGGCAATGAAATAAAAGAATCTTTCTCACAGAAAAGGAAAGGATAAAGGCCGTGAAGCAAAGAAAGTATTAAAACCGTGAAAATCAAAAGGAGAGATCTTTATCAAAAAGGCTGAACAGAGTGATGTGGATACGTAATGAAATCATATCACTGAATAATTCTTCTCAAAACCAGAGGTAGGATAAATATTGAAAATTTCATCAGTAAACTATCCTTGAGATGCACGTTTTTTAGCGACAGCGCGCTTAATAATCTCATCTGCAACAACCCCAAGAAGTATAACAGTTCCTATGATGGCAAACTCTAAGGTGTCTGATATCATCATCAAGGTGATAAACATCTTGAGGGTCACCATGAGAGCCGTTCCAATGACCACTCCGAGAATGCTTCCTTCGCCTCCTCTGAGGCTGCAACCTCCCAAAACGGCAGCGGCAATGGCATACAATTCAAAGAAGTTGCCGTGTGAAGAAGGGGCTATGGAGCCGGCATAATTAAGGAAAAACAAGCCGCCCAGCGCCGCCATGACCGTACAAATCACATAACCGATAATCGTCATGCGATCCGTATCGATTCCCGAAAAACGGGCAGCTTCAACATTACGGCCCAACGCGAGCATATACCTTCCGTAGATCGTCTTGTTTAGAAATACCGCGGCCAAGATGGCCACGAGAAGAAAAATGAAGAAGGCATAGGGAATCGAATAAGTTCCGTAGGGTTCCTCCAAGGTCCACAGAACGAATTTGCCGTTAGTGAGAAGGGCGAGAGACGACTCGTATTCGTTACCGTACCCAGTGTCCTCGTCTCTGACGAGCCAACGCGAAATCCCCCTGTAAAGAAGTAATCCGCAAAGCGTTACGACAAAGGGTTGTAGGTGTATTTTCGTTACAAGCAGACCATGTACAAGACCTAATAGGAGAGCAATGCCAAGAACTGCCAGCAAGGCGAAGGGCACTGGCATCGTTTGGTTTCTGAATCGGGGCATGGCAAGCCAAGCCTCGCCCAAGGCGCCCATGTCACCCTCAAAGTGCACCCGGGTGTTGCCATCGACCGCTTGAGCCCCTGCCACCACAATTTCCTCCATGCCCCCGCTCGGCTTAATGAAGCGAATCCTATCCCTTGCAGCGAGTCCCTCGTGCTGCCCTTCAATTAGCACCGTACCCTGTTCGACATCAACCCCCCTGATCGGATAGAGTTTGGCGACGATCCCGTCCCTTGCTTTTTTTGATTTATTGGCGTCCAGACCATCCACTTGAAGCAGAGAGCAGGAAATGCTCAGACCGCCTTGCTCGTCGGGAATCTTCGTGGGCTCGACACTCGAAAGAGTAACGACCGCGCTCCGAGCTTGGGTGCTTCCGTAATAACTGAGCAGATCACCTGGTTTGAATCGTTCGGTCTCGTCCTTAAGTACGATGACTTGCTGTTGAGGATCAATTGCAAAGACTTGCTCCTCGTCTGCAGGATCGTAGCTTACAGAAAGAAAGAGAGAAAGCAAAACGCCGCTCAAGCAAACAATGGAACCGATCGAGAGATCAATCCCGGCTGTAATGATTACAAAAGCGACCCCTATACCCAATACTCCGTACATGGAAGTACGCAGGAATAGATTGAACATGTTGTTGCCGTTAAGAAATCCCCCAGGCACCTCAATAGCCAGAAAAAGCCAAAGGGACATCAAGAGCAGGGTAATTCCAAGTATTTTAACGTTCATATGAATTTTTATCTCTCGTACCTTTTATGCAGCCGCTTTTTTCCCTCCCGTAGCGAGATGCATGATATTTTCCTCGGTGAGTTCCGATCGTGACAATTCTCCAGTAATGCGACCCTCGTGCATGACTAGCGCCCTGTCCGCCATTCCGAGAATCTCCTCCATTTCACTGGAGACGAACAAAACGGCGACACCGGAATCGGCCAACTCCTCCATCAAGGCATAAATTTCGCTCTTTGCGCCCACGTCAATCCCACGAGTAGGTTCATCTAGAAGTAGTATCTTTGGTTTCATTGCCAACCATTTTCCAAGAACGACCTTCTGTTGATTTCCTCCCGAGAGATAACGAATTATCTGGTCCTCGTTGGGTGTCTTGACCCGCATCGCCTTGATCATCTCCTTTGAAATCTCATTCTCCTTGTAAAAATTCAGGAAGCCGGCTTTTTTTTGATCCCTCCTGAGGGTGGCCAGGCTGAGGTTCTCACGAACCGTCATGTCTATGATCAAGCCTTGCTTCTTTCGGTCCTCGGGAGCCAATGCGACTCCCGCTGCGATGGCTGAAAGAGGCGAATCGAGAGTCAGGTCCGAACCTGACACTTCAATTGATCCTCCAAGCGCGGGCGTGACCCCGAAAAGAGTCTCGAGCATTTCCGTACGACCAGCCCCGACGAGACCGGCAATGCCAACGATTTCACCGGATTTCACGGAAAAACTGAGTTCGTGCTTGGGATGAACGGGAGTCCTCAAGTTCTTGACTTCAAGGGCAAGATCTCCTTTTTCGCGATCCTTCCGCTCGTAGTACTCGGATAGATCACGGCCAACCATAAGACGGACCATGGCTTCGTGGGTAACTTCTTCTCGGCTTAGTTCACCTGCATTTTCACCATCACGCATCACGGTGACGTGATCGGAGAGTTCCTTTACTTCGCCAAGACGGTGAGATATATAAATCACGCTCACACCCCGCGCCCGCAAATCCTTGATGACCACAAAGAGGCTTTCAGCTTCGGCTTGGGAAAGACTGGAGGTAGGCTCGTCCATGATAAGGACCCGCGCGTTCACGGAGAGAGCCTTGGCAATCTCCACCATTTGCTGCCTGCCGATTGTAAGATCCCCCACCAAGGTATCCGGGGAAACGGCAAGCCCGACCATCTCGAGATACTTTGCCGATTCCCTACTGATCTTGGCTTCGTCGATCAATCCACCGCGCAAAGGTTCCCGACCGAGAAAGACGTTGGCTCCCACGCTAAGGTTGGTGGCAAGATTCAATTCTTGGTGAATCAATGAGATCCCGAGATCCAAAGCGGCCCGCGTGGATTCGATCTCGATTGTTTTCCCATCAAGCAAAATTTCTCCTTCGTCAGGTGGTTGCACGCCGGCCAAGATTTTCATCAAGGTGCTTTTTCCTGCCCCATTTTCTCCGATGAGGGAAAGAACCTGCCCTTTTAATAAAGAAAGGTTTACCCCAGCCAAGGCCCGAACGCCAGGGAAGGATTTCCCAATGCCTTTGCATTCGAGCAGGGTTGTACCTCCCGACTCGCTTTTTTCGCTAGGATCGGATTCTTGCACCGGTATTTCGCTTAACCTTCAACCGGCTTTCTTGGCCTTGAGGTCAGCCCAGTACTCGTCGACGTCCACTTCGCCTTCCTTGGTCGCTTCGCGGACGACTTTGCGAGGTGGAATGTCAATGAAAGCTTTTTCCAGTTTCGTTCCCTCGAGCAAGCTCTTGAGAATGACGGCAGACTGGTAACCATACTGGTATGGATCCTGTACGATCGTACCCGTGATGGTCCCGTCCTTGATTCCCTGCAAGGTGACGTCGTTCTCATCAAACCCGATGATCTTGATTTCACCAAGCTTGTCAGCCTGCTCAAGCGCCTTGTAGCAACCAGGGGGGTTATATTCGAAAAGACCAACCATGGCTTTCATTTCAGGATATGCGTTAATGGAATCAGCGGCCTTCGACTTGGCACTCTGACCATCAGCCAAGATCGTGCGGATAATTTGATACTTTCCGGAATCCAAGACCTTTTCAAGATCCAGGTCGTAGTTGTTGGTATCCAGTTTCTCGGGTCGCTTGCGATCGAACAATTCATCAATTACGCCTTGCCTGCGATGTTTGGAGTTATCCTGTCCCATTCCTCCGATAAAAAGAATGACTCCACCACCATCCGGAAGTGCTTCTTTGACCAGTTGCCCGCACATGCGACCGGCCTTGTAATTGTCCATGCCAACATAAGCTCTTCGATTGGATTGAGGGGCATCGGAATCGTGCGTAATGAGGGGCAACTTTTCCGCAATGCTGTTGAGCCAAGGGGTCTGATTATCGGCATCCAATGGGCTGATCGCAATACCTTCGATGCCCGAGTTGAGTAGATCCTCAACGATTTGCTTTTGCAAAGTGGCCGAACGTTCGGGAGGCATCTTGACCTCAATTTCAATCCCCAAGTCCTTGGATGCATCACGGCAACCCGCTTTGGCTATATTCCAAAAATCGGCAATCTGGTTCGTCACGAAAGCGATGCGCAACTTCTTTTTTTCATCCCCCTTGTCTTGCTTTTCTTGCCACCATTGGGCGGAGGCATTGCCTTCGGAAGCGTTGGAATCTCCGCCCGCATCGTTTTGACCGCCGCCGCAGGAAGCAAACAAAGTGAAGCAAAGGGAAGAGCAAAAGAGAACAAAAGACCGTAGAAATGTAGGATTTTTGGGGAACTTCATAATACTGAGGTTTTTCAGGTTTTGTGAGTTAGGTTTTGATTAAAAAATAAAAATTTCACCAAGGTGTACGGCCTCCATTAACGCAAAGAGTTTGGCCGGTAAGGAAGCTTGCCTCCTCGGAAGCGAAAAAAGCCACGGAATCGCCCACGTCCTTCGGTGTGCCCCAACGGCCCATCGGAATGGTCTCCAGATAGGCGTTCTTGGCTTCCTCGGGATCATTGGCGTGGCGCTCAGTAGGTATCCAGCCGGGAGCCACGGTGTTTACTGTGATTCCGAAAGGAGCTAGTTCCGAGGCCATACTCCGACTCCAACCGATCTGGCCGCCCTTGGCCGCGACGTAGGCGCTGAAATTGGGCACGCTGCAATGAAAAACTTCGCTGGTTACATTTACAATGCGACCCCACCCCTGCCTCTTCATTGCCGGTAAGGCGGCCTTGGCCAACAAATACGGACCCATAACGAAGAACTCATACATTTGACGATAGAAGTCGGCATCGTATTCCTCGATCGGCTTTTGCGGTTGGTCGGGAGTGGCATTGGGAACGACGATATCGACAGTGCCCAATTTTTCCGAGGCCGAGCGCACCATAGCCTCGACCTGCTCGGAGTCGGAAGCATCGGCACGAACAAGCATGGAATGAACACGGTTATCGCTTAGTGCGGACATGGCCAAATCAGCCGATGTCCGATCATTCAAATAATTGACTACCACCTTGGCGCCCGCCTTTCCCAAGGAGAGGGCAATGCCATGCCCAAGACCCCGGCTGCTGCCGGTGACCAAAGCTACGCGTCCGTTCAATGAGAGTGGCATGGGGAAATTAGTGCAGGAAAGTAAAGACTGTTTTCGTGAAAATCGGAGTCAGTGGCAATCTTTGATTTAATTACCTATGAACAAACATAGAGAGAAGGATCTAATTTTTGAAAAAAGTGAATAAAGAAGATGGCATTTGAGATATCAATGCCATTTTAAATATCAACCTGATTTACAGGGCTACACATTTACAATTTCAGAAAACTTTTTTACATTAGGCAGTCGTAGGAAATAAATGTAAGTCCAAAGGGGATGCAAAATAGTGAAAACGAGAGCATCGAAAATCTTGAATATGGAAAGACAACAAGCACGATCAGACTTGAACCGGTTCGGCAAGGCTCATGCCGGCATCGCAGGCCAGAATTTGACCGGTCACGAGGTCGGATCCCTCGAGAAGAGATAGGATTGCTGTGGCCACCTCGTTCGGCGTACAAACCGCGCCAAGCGGCATGGCTTTCTCAAAAGCGACTTTGGTGCGTTCGTATCGTTCCGCCAATCCCTCCTCCAACCAACGGCCTGTAATGAAACCCGGAGCCACCGCGTTGACGCGAATGCGATCCGTAGCCAAGGTCCGAGCCAGAGCCACCGTGAGGTTATGCAAGGCGGCCTTGCTGGCAGCGTAAGGTATGCAGCTGCCGGTTGCTTTGAGGCCGGCGATGGATCCGACGTTTACGATTTCCGCGCCGTCTTCGCCACCGGTTTCCCGCATTGCCTTGGCCGCAGCCCGTGCGCAATGGAATGCACCCACAACGTTTACTTGATGCAAGCGTTGCCAGACGTCGTCGCCAACTGCATCGAGATCGTCGAAAGGAATAAATTCCGTGGTACCCGCGTTATTGACGAGGAGATCGAGTCGACCGAATTCCTCAACGGTGGCATCGACCAAGGCACGAGTCTCATTGTCCGAGGCAACGTCGGCTTGAAAAGCAAAAGCCTCACCACCGGTTTCCTCGATGGCGGTGACTACTTCGGCAGCCTCTTCATCGGACCGGCGGTAGTTCACGACCACGCGACACCCTTTTTGAGCGAGAAGCACAGCGGTAGCAGCTCCCACACCGGTCCCCGCTCCCGTAACCAACCCAACTTTTCCATTAAGCTTCATGACTCAAAGGCTACTTACTTAGCACCAAACACCGACGACCACTCCTCTTCCTTGAAACCGATCAATGCAATCTCTTCCGAGAGAAGGAAAGGCCGCTTGATCAAGTTTCCCCTTGAGTTGAGCATGTCGATTGCCTGGTCAACAGAGAGAAATGGCAAACGATCCTTCACGGCTGGGTCTCGGTAATCCTTGCTGGACGTATTAAAGAGTTTTTTTACTTCACCGTTCTTAGCTTTGAGCATTTTCTTCAAGTCAGTCTTGCTCGGCGGATTGTCCCGAATAGGAATCTTGGCATAAATCAAATCATTCAAGTCTAGCCAGTTGAGAGCCTTTCGACAGGTACCACATTTGTCGTAGATATAAATTTTCATGAAATCTTTTGGTCGATTAATCGTGCAAAATACAGAAAAAAAACGAAAATCATTCTCACTTGTGTCAAACCGCAACCCAAATCGCCATGATCGCCACCTACCAAGGCCACCTTTCTCTAATCTCCGCCATCGGAGCTTTCGGAATATTACTAATGACATCCTGTGACCTGAACTTGAAGACCGACAACGCTTATAAATCGGTCAGTTCGACCGACACCAACGCCTCCATGCAGGTGTACACTTACAAGCTGGAAAATGGCCTAACAGTCTACATCAGTCCAAACAACGAGGAGCCGAGATTCTATGCCGAAATCATAACGAGAGCAGGAAGTAAACACGACCCCGACACCAACACCGGTCTCGCTCACTACTTAGAGCACCTTCTTTTTAAAGGCACTTCTAACTTCGGAACAATCGACTACGAGAATGAAAAACCTCTCTTGGATCGCATCACCCAACTGTACGAAGACCGATCCAAGGAGACAAACTCCACCCGCCGAAAGGAAATGTATTCGGAAATTAACAAAATCTCACAAGAAGCCGCCGCCTTAGCCGTTCCCAACGAGATGGATCGAGTTTACGGCGACATGGGAGCAAAGGGAGTCAACGCCCATACCTGGCACGAGGAAACGGTATACAAGATCGATCTGCCAGCAAATCGCCTAAAGCACTGGGCAAAAATTGAAGCCGAACGTTTCGCTAACCCCGTCTTTCGACTTTTTCATACCGAGCTCGAAACCGTTTATGAGGAAAAAAACCGCTCCATAGACAATAAGGATCGCCTTATCCGGCGTGAGGTGAATGCCCTGCTTTTCAAGAATCACCCCTATGGTCAACAGTCTACTCTTGGCTCGGTCGAACACCTGAAAAATCCCTCAATTTTGGCCATCAAAGAATATTTCGACAAATATTACGTCCCCGAAAACATGGCCATCTGCATCTCCGGCGACATTGACCCGAAGGAGGCAATGTCGGTAATTTCCAGAGCATTCTCAAGCTGGCAATCCGGGGAAACCCCCATAGAAGTTCTAAAGTGGAACGAAAAGAGCCTCGAGGGGAGGGAATTCGTTGAAGTCAAGTATCAAGGGGAAGAACAAGTTATGCTCGCTTTTCGAACGGTCGATCGCAATCACAACGACTTTCCGGCTGTTCGTCTTGTAGACATGATACTAGACAACTCCGCAGCAGGCCTTATCAACCTGAATTTAGTCGAAGCACAAGTGGTACGAGCAGCGGGAGCCTATCCTCAGAATATGAACGACTATGGAATCCAGTACCTCGTGGGCGTACCGAAAGACGGGCAAACACTCGATCAAGTCGAAACTCTTCTAAAAGAACAAATCGAAAAAGTAAAACGCGGAGAGTTTGAAGACTGGATTCTCCCAGCGGTGCTCAACGACTTCAAAAAACGCAGAAAACAAGACTTGGAGGAAAACGACAGACGCGTGGAACTAATGCGAGACACCTTCCTTTCTTTCAGAGATTGGAACGACACCGCTAACGAAATCAGTAAACTTGAACAAGTAACCAAAGAGGACGTAGTAGCCGCAGCTAACAAATATTTTGGCCAGAACTACGTGGTCGGTCACAGAATTGATGCCCAGCACGATCTTCCTCAAATAGATAAACCAAAAATCGATCCGCTGGAAATCGAACCGGGACAAGCGTCTGCCTTCATGCGAGAAGTCGATGAAATGGACGTCGATCCCTTCGCTCCCAAGTACCTCGAGGCCAATAAGGACTACGAAACTCGAGAAATTCGACCCGGGCTTACCCTCTACCACGCACCAAACCCCGTTAACGATCTTTTCGTAGTCAATTTCCGAGTCGAGACAGGTTCTAGGCAAAATGCCTATCTTCCCTACGCTAAACGCCTCCTCGATCGTTCCGGCGCCGGCGACCTTTCTTCCGAGCAGTTGAAAATCGAATGGTACAAGTTGGGTAGCGAATTCAATTTAAGCGTATCCGAGAGGTTTACGGACATAAGCCTTTCCGGTCTAGACGAACAATTGGCTCCCAGCCTTGACCTCGCTCACAAGCACCTTTCAACTCCCAAGGTTGACAACGAGACACTCACTAAATTGGTAGAGATACTGCTAGCGGAGCGAGATGACGAATCAAAAGACCCTCGAATCTTGGCCCATGCTCTCGCTCACTTCCATCGCTACGGCGATCTTTCCAGGTTTCGCAATCGACCTTCTAACGCGGACCTCAATGCAACCAAAGTACCACAACTGAAGGAAACCTTATCGAAGCTCCTCGACTACGAGCAAAGCATATTGTACATAGGTCCACGCTCAGCAGACGAAATAGCCGATGCATTGAGCAAACACTTTCCCCTGCCCGAAACCCTGGCCACCCCTCCGGCATACGAAGCTCCCCGCTCACATCAAGCTGAACGCAACCAAATTTACTTCTACGAGAAGGAAATGGCTCAGGCTCAAGTCCGCCTGGAATTCTCAGTCGGCGAACGGAACGAAACCAAACTGCCCGCAGCCCAGCTGTACAACGAGTACTTTGCCGGAGGCATGGCGGGCCTCGTGTTCCAAGAACTTAGGGAAGCCCGAGCCCTAGCATACTCAGCTTGGGGAAACTATTTCGCGGCAAGTCGTCCGGGCGAAGAAAATATTCTCGTTGGAGCCATCGGGTGCCAGGCAGACAAAACAATAGAAGCAGTGATCGCTTTCCTCGAGCTGCTTGAGGAGATGCCTTTGAACGAAAAACGATGGGATTCAGCCCAAGAGGCCCTTGAGAGCGCCTATCGCACCAACCCAGCTCGGTTTCGACAAATTCCAGGAGCCGTTTACGACTGGACGCAGTTAGGGCTGAAGGAAGACCCGAGAAAAGCTCGTTTCCCAATGATTGAATCAGCCACGATCGAAACTCTCAAAAAATTCTATGAAAGAGAGATTCAGCCTCGTAAAAAACTAATTTCCATCGTGGGTGACTCGACGAAAATCGACTTGCAGGCACTCGAGAAAATCGGACCGGTCACCAAGATTTCAAAGGACGCCCTTTTTACCTATTGAATTTCGGCCAAGCGGTCATGGGCTTACCTGTGTCGCCCTCGTGAACCTTTGACGGGAGCTGGCAGCGGATCAATCAGATCATTGAAAAATTCATAAATCTTGTCGCACTCTTGGCCTTTCTGGCGAAGATCTTTTATTCGTAGGTAAACTCGCTTGGATTCTCCTGATTTTACATCCGTCATCAGGCAACGACAAGTGACTCTACCATTGTTTGTAGGCACTTCCTCCACTTCCACCTTCCCCACTACTCGAGAGATTCCGGTTTCGAGATCAGGGGATTCCACACACAAGGACACCCGCTTCGTTTCAAAATTAAACAAACGAGTATAACTCAACGGTCGTCCGACTTGCTTATCGACCAAGCCATTCAAACCGCCGCGAAGAAGGTCCACTATCTCGGCAGCACGATTCATTTCAACCGTGCAATATCCTTACGGCTTCCCTAAATTGGCAAACTAGAATTATTCACGTTCAGATGAATCAAGAAGCTAAACGCAATGCTCAGGAAGAACTTGACGGCAATTTCGCCGACCGAGAGCTCCTCTCGAAATGCATTGCGACGGCCGATGGAGACGAAGCCCGAGCTCGCCAGATATATCTGCACCGCAGAACCGCTGAACTAACAATCGATCGCGAGGACATCGACGAACGAGAAAAATGGCCCATGCTCACTCCGCTTCTCGTCCTCTATACGATTGGAACGATAGGTGTGCTTGCCCTCGTATTCATTTTTCTCGCAGGCAGGCTTGATTGGTATTGAGCAAACTCAAACGCCAACACTTGATCATTTTGTTCCGGAGGGCAAACCGGGACAGACTGATCCGCCCTCGACTAGGTCATTCAAAATGGACACCCGATCGAAGGCCATTGCCTTCCAAGCGCACAGAGTAGGGGACGGAAGCATTCCACTGAAATAAAAACTTCATTAGGCTCTTTAGACAACATAGGCAAAACGCACTCGATTGAACTTTGAGCGGGTCGAATGCTCCTGACCTTTGGAGATACTAAAAAGACTTAAAAAACTATCTCATGACTCATTCCCTTTGAGGCAAAAAACAAAGCAGCAAAAGCTTTATTTTCCAAACGCAACAGAATAGCGAACCTCTGCCTCTCCAACCCTCTACAAAGTCACTTTAGACCTCTTGTAAAACACCTTAGAATAGCTCATGAATTGCCCTACCCCGAGAATGCCTTTCGTAAGGTTTTAATGCTTACAGTTCCAAATTATCTTAAAAAATCAGAGGTTTCAAAAATCACATAATGTAGAAATGCAATCTTTTAATGCCGTTTTAAATGAGCCAAAAGGAAGTCGTAAGGTAATTATGGCTACACATAAAACCTCAATGTAAAACTTTTATATGTAAGGCGTTTTAACTTGCATTACAACATTCATAATCTAAAAATCAAAGCATGAATTCCTTTGCAGACGACCTTGCAGCAATCCTAAGAGAGCACCCCGAAAACCTGACTGACCTCGCCCAAAAAGCATGCATCAGCCGCCCATCCCTCTATGACCTGATCAACGGAAAAAACCTCCCGCGCCCCACCACTCTAGGAAACTTAATTACGGCCCTCGAACTATCGGAAAAAGCCGCCCAAAAGCTCCACGACGCACACCGCTCGGAACGCCTCCGAACCAACCGTAAGGAACAGGATATACTACTCAAGGAAAAGAAAATCCTACTATCCGAAATAAGCGACCTTCTTCTGCAAAAGGGCCATGAAATCTCTCGATCCAACCACTCTGGGGGACCCGACCTCATCCTTCGTTCAGGTTCACGCCGTATCCCGCTCCACGTCACTTCGCGCCTAATTGAACACCCAGCAGTACTTGGTCACCTACTCGAAGCCATGCACAATCTATCGACCTCCACAGGATACGCTTGCGTCCCAAAACTCACTCATGAGGATCGATTCTACCTGCCTCTCTTCGCAAAGTATGGTGTGAAAATCCTAACTCATAAGAATCTCCTGAGAGAACTCAAGTGAGCTAGCTCCGAGAGTATCTGCACAATGCCCAACAAAACGCCAAAACTTAACATCTCCGGCCGAATTAATCTCCCACGCTGTCCCAAAGAAACTTTAATTCATTCACAAACAGTTATAAGTTAACAACTTGAATGAAATATCGAGCTTCATAACCCACTCCCCTACCCCACCGGAACGCATTCACTTAGAAAAATTTTCCTGCGCGCCAAAGGGCACACATATCCATCGTAAAAGCTATGCTGACGTGAAGGGATGCCCCCATCCAAATGGATCGAGTCTTCAAACTCATAAAACCTAAGATTATGCCAGCCGCGATTGCAGCTAAAGTTTCGGGTATCGGCTTTCCAAAGTGAATCATGCAATAAGGCACCATCATCACGAAAATCGCGTATGCGCCAAACTGGCGGCGAACCCCATGTAGCAGAACCCCCCGAAAGAAAAACTCAAGCCCTACGAATTGTAAAAAATAGGCACCTTCCCAAATCCAGAACCGAGGCCATAACGGTTCTTTCGGAAAAGGTTTATAAAAGGGATACGTAACTTGAAATCCTTCGGAACGGGAAACCACAAAGACAACCGGAACCATCACTGCCAACATCAAGAAGTACATCCACCACAAGGAGAAGAAACCCTCAAGCTTCACGCCATAGTCTCCTAAGTTCTTCTTACAAAAAAATCTTATGAAAATGATGGATGGGACCAAATATAAAAGAGTTTGGCCACATGCCCAATAAAGCAAGAAGCCAAAACTATAATTGTACGGAGACATCCAAGTCTCAGTATCGATCATCCCCGAAAAGCTTCCTTCCACCCAATGAAGAAATCGGGCGTACTCCACTGGTCGCAGCAAATACTCTTGTAAGGTCAGAACCACTGCGACCAAGACCAAGACTCCAATCACTTGCCAATCGGGCCCGACTGAATTCTCGGATTTGAGGTAAACTTTTCTTTCGCGTTCAGCCTCGACCAGAGGCTCGGAAACGAAGAGTTTAAAAGCTTTCATCCAACTTTCCTTACACTCCATTAATCAAAGGCTAACTTGGAAAGGAGAACGGTCAAGCACTGCCGATTCCAAACTTATTAAATAACCTTTGCGATTCGGGTTCTGTGCCATGTAGTGAAAGTTCTTCCCGCTCGTTCGAACAGCGATTGAATTCTGCAAATCCCGTAAGAGTAAAGTTGTTCTTTCTCTTCCATGACCTGCCGTTGAGCCTTTTCCGCCTTTCGGATGTAGGGGGGGACAGATCGAGGGGGAGTTACCTCCTCAATAACAGTTTTGATTTCATCTTTTTCCTCTTCTTAGGATTCCTGAAGGCAGGGAAAACTTCCATTTCGGGAGGGTCGAGGCAGGGTTCGTGAGCATTGGAGAAAGCATTGATAAAGCACTTTTCCTCCTAGATATTCATGTTCTTATCAGACAGAAATTCCAGACAAGAATACTGGAGAACTTTGAAAACGTCGCAGCAGAACGAGCCATAAAATATTTCTCGACGGTGTAAAGATCATCATCGAGGAGGAATTGGAGATGGAACTGCGCAAGCTCATGCTCCTAAGCATGTTTTTTCATTGTAGACGCAGCACGGAAGAGATTAAAAATATGGGTAAAAGGCCGAAACCTATGATTTTCTTAAAAGCAAACCCAAAACCAAACCAAGCTAGAAGACACTCTACTTTCATGAAAAAGTTTCTAAAAGCTTCAATCCTTTCAACATTCCTATGTCTTACGGTTTTCCAAGCTTGGGCGGCAAAACCTTTCCCAAGAGACCCCGTAGAACGAGCCAAAGCACTTGAACGCTACAAACAAGGTCTAGGATTTTACGCTCAAGGGCAAAAACTCCAAAGCGACGGGAAATACGATGAGGCCAATGCCACCTATGGGAAAGCCATGGTCTTCTTCCAAGACGGCCCCAAACCGGATATGGCCAACTGCTATAATAGGCTCGGCAACGCGTATCTGGAGGAAACTCCTGAAAAAGCCCTATGGTACTACTCGGAGGCCTTGTTCATCCGCAGGCGGGATCATGGGGGAGAACACGAAGCAGTTGCAGCAAGTCACAACAATGCAGGAACGGCCTGCATGAAAATGCAGGATTACGATCAAGCGATCGCCCACTTCCAAAGCTCGATGGGTATCTTTCTGAGAACAACCTCAGCAAAAGACAAAAGGCAAGTCGGCGCCGCCCATAACCGACTGGGCAGCGCCTACTCTGCAAAGAATGAGTATGGCGAAGCACAGCGGCATCAAGAAAAAGCATTAGACATTTTTTTAAAGGTGTTCGGCCCCAATCACCCGAATATAGCCCGCGCCAAGCGCGACCTAGGTTATGCCATGATTCAAAATAAGGAAAAGAAGCAGGGGCTAATCTTATTAAACGAGGCCAGAGATATATTCGTGGCCACCGAGGGAGCCCAGTACATAGAGACACAGGAGCTCATCAAAAACATAAAGAAACTTCGATAGAAAGAGCTCCCTAGGGTGTATTGAGAGAATGATCGGTCAGCAATTCGAGGATGTTTCAGTAGAGTAAGTTACTCTTTTTTTTGCAATAGATGCATTATAGGAATATGTTCAAATTGAAAGTTTACTCGTTTCGAAAAAGCTCGAACAAAATCAGCAGAACAGTAAAAAAAAATAAATTAGTATCCAAGTAGAAGGTATTTAAAATTGCTTTGATAAAAATCTGGATATTCACTCTAATCGCTACATTCTAAAACCTCTTCAAACGCAGGAAATGACAGCTTTAAAGCCTAATTCCTCCGAGGGAACTTTACACATATCATGCCGGAGTTTCCACGCACAAAACTTTCATTTAACAAAACCTGAATAATGTAAGCTTTGAGATTTCTGTTTCTTCATTTTGACTACACAAAAACTCCTATGAATAATCGTCTCTTCAGGCAATCCATGCTAACCCCAATTTGCTCTGCAGTGTTAGTATTTATCGCAACATCCACTGCTATTGCCAACAATCATGTCGAAAGTTTGAAAATCCTATGCCTGCACGGAGGAGGAGGTTCTGCTGAAGGTCTACGTCAGCAACGTGGCATGCAATCCTTAATTGAAGATCTTCAGGCATATGAATTTATTTTTGCAAACGCTCCTGATGAGGAAGGTCTGTGGATTCAGGATCCCCCAGGCGGGAAAGGCGAGCCCACAACCGATACGAATTGGGCAGCAGAATCCGTTTCCTATTTGAATGAATTTGTAACCAACAACGGCCCTTTCCATGGTATTCTCGGTTACTCTCAAGGATCTGCTATGGCCACTGTTTTTCTGGCTTCCAGCAACCACGCCTTTGAAAAAGTACTCCTATTTAATGGCTATTTGCCTACCACCCATGAGGGGCTCATCCAAACTATTAACAATGCCCAATTAGAGGCACACAACGCATTGGTTTTTGCCGGGGCAAACGATACCATCATTAATAGCCAGCTTTCACAGGAGCTTTCTACCAAATTCGATTTCCCAACCTTTGTCCTGAGTGACGAAGCTGGCCACCACCTACCAGAAGCTGCCGATCCTACCTATAGGCAAATTACTGCTTTTCTTGCCATTAACTCCACACCTCATGACGAGGATCAGAATTCCACCGACGATCGCAACGCCACTTCTGACCGCGACGACCATGCCGGACACGACGAACACGATCAGCATACGCCAGAACGTCAAGGGGTTCCAAGAGATGAAGTAGAAGGCTTCGTTGGAAATTGGCTTGATGACAAAGCCCATTACGAAGGGGCTCAAGTCATGTGGGCGGAAAAGCAAAGCGATCTGGCCAGCAATGACAATTTTGTCTACCAGATCGGCCTCGACAACGGAGTCGCTCTATACTTCGACAAGAACAAAACCTTCCTCCACTCCGCTTATGAAAATGAGTTTGCAGATCATGAAGTCGAAGCAATCAAGGCAGAAGACGCTTCACAAAACTTGAAGGATGCAATCGAAAAAGTTCATCCCGGAGCTAAAATCGTGGAATTGGATAAAGAGTTTTCCTTGGAACCAACCGCTGAAGGCGAGACAAAGGAATACATTTATCTAGCTATCATCGAAAAAGACGGTGAAGAATTCGAGGTAGCCCTAAGCCGCGACACTAAGGTTTATAACACGCACAAGCACGAAAAATCCGACTTCGAAGAATGGAAAGAGCCGAAACTCCCGACGGTAGCAGCGGATGTTCTTCGCGAAAAATACAAGGATGGGGATCGGCAAATCGGATATTGGGTGGATGAACGACCACATGCGGACGGAACCATGGAATACGTCGCCCATTTGTACGACGAGCGAGAAATTATCTTTGATGCGAACGGAACAGAGATAGGCGTCCGTGACCCGTGGCAGGAACGACTCCAAAAAGTTGACGCCGGCTTGAAATTCGACGTCGCGCGATCCAAGTGGGGAACGTCTTCCAATGGCGGAAAATTCGTAAAGGACGCAGAGGCAAGCCCTCCCAAGACGAATGGCGGATCCGGATCAGACGCATTCGTACACTTAAAAAGAGTGGAGACCGACGACGAAGGCAGCATGCTCTACCGCATCGCCCTTATGAACAAGTCGTCCGTCGAAGGGAACGCCTCGGCAGCCGACTTCGATTTGGGTTCCACCGTTCTCGACGCCAACACTTCGCTCAACTTGACCTTCACCTATGCTATGGGGCCTCCTCGCTTCTTTGCGGTAAGTGGCGCCAATGTCACCGCATTCAAACATCGCAGACCGGAATGGGACAAGCCGGGATCATTCACTATCCAAGCCAAAACGGTCGATCCCGTCGCTTCCAAGCATAACCTAACCGATTCGGTTTCATCCACTTTCGGCATTCTCGTGGAAATGGGAGGGGAACGTCACCATGAGGGAGCGATCTTCGTCGCAAACGTCATACCTCAGGACGTAAATGGTCCGGATTTATCCTCCCCTTGGGATCCCGTGACTGGCTTCCGCCTGAACGGATTGTCAGATGCCAATGCTTCCGTTAAGGCTTACCTGCCCAAGCAACTGGTTCAACACAAGTTCGGCATATGGGATCCCGGCGCTCTAAAGACAGCGATAGCCCGAGAAGACGGCACCCTAAGTTTCATCGATTTCCACCGCACCCCATTCAAGGGTTATGAACCAGATGGTCTTGACGCTCATTCGCAAACTGAATTCATGCTGGACGAAAAAAATTTTGGTCTGAATGAACGCGGAGAAGGTTTAGCCTCGGAAGGGACCAAAAACGATCCCATCGCACAAAACGGCGGCAGTACGGAAAATCCAAATGAACAGGATAGAAATGATGGCGAAAAACTAGCAGACGAGGCGAAAAAATCCTTCATCGACTTCGATGGCGACGGCTTCGTCGATTCGATGCTGAAAGTATCGTTCAAGAACAATTCTTGGCCAGGAGAAGTTCAACTCGGCGATCCATGGCTGGATCCGTTTGCCAACGTCAACTTGGACGACTTCGGATCCATTAGCGGATCGGTTTCCGATACAAGCGGGAATCCTCTGAAAGAATTCGGAATATGGATCATAGATGTAAACCAGACAGAAGGAGAAGGCATCTACTCAGGAAAACCGGTTTTCTTCGACTTGGAAGTCAATGAAGCCAACGGAACTTTCGTCGCAAAAGTTCCGGCGGGAAGTTACTATGTCGAGGCAAGCGCCTACGACCCAGCCACTGACACGCCGTACAAGCCGAAACTAGCCGGTGGTCGCAAAAACCCAGATGTTTTTACAATCCTAGATGCAAACACTACTCTGAGTCATAACTTCAACCTTGAGGCGGAATACCGAGTTTCCCATGAGATGGGAGAAATATCGGGTGCCGTCTCCTCAGGTGGTGAATCCGTTGGAGGGTTGGCCATAGAGCTATTCCCCATGGATGAGAACAACCAATCCCTCTCCGATCATCCCGTACATGTTCTGTTCGTAGAGCCGGACGGAAAAGTTCGCGGGAAGGCTCCGGTAGGCAACTTCCGCGGCGAAATTGTTTCCTGGGACAACTCTTTCGACGATCTTAACGTCACGATAACCGTAGAAGCGAGTGGATTGCGAGAATTGCCCCCGATAGAACTCACCAGACGTGCAATGGCTACTGTAACCGGAAGGATTACCACTGAAACCGGCAACGGAACTTGGGCAGAGGTTCTCTTCGTAGATCCGGATGACGAAAATGAAATGACTTGGCCGATGGAATTTGAAGTCGAGCACAATGAATCCACGGGAGCTCCATCGGGACGCTTCACTGCTAAAGTCCCCGCGGGTTCCTACAAGATATTGGCCCAACGCTTCGACGGCACGCTTATTCCGGCCTATTATACAAGCGGTGAAGGAAATGCAGCAGGCTTCGCTACTGCAGAAACTGTGCAAATAACTGATGCAGGCGTTTCCGGAATAGACATACGCTTGGAATCTCGCCCAACCGCGACGGTTAAGGTGCAAGTAATTGACTTGAACAACTCTCCGGTGAAATATGCATGGTTCCTGTTCCACGACGCAGAGGACGAGGAAGGAGAAACCGTTTTTCCAGAAGTTCATCCAGTAAAGCCCTTTGAAGCAGACGACTTCAACGGTTCCTATGTNTTGAAAGTACCGGGNGGCACGTACAAAGTGGAAGTGGAAGCCGACGGGCATGNACCCGCTTTTCGAATACTAAACGAGTCGGGCACCGAGGCATGGCTTAGCACCGAATGGGAAAAGGGTGCACCCGTTACTTTAGCCGATGGCAACACCACCACTCTTGCAAAAGCCACCCTCAAGGCTTTTGAGAAAACCGAAGCCGAAAGGTTCGGATTCGCGTGGATGGAGCTCGACGATGAAGACGGTCCCGATGCAGGACCATTTCCTGTCGTTGCTTCGATCAGCGGCACGGTAAAGACCAAAGACGGAACGGCTGTGCCGAAGGCGAGGATCATTGCCCACACGAAGGACTATTTGCTGTGGCTCGATCATGTGAATACCCGAGCCGACGGTAGTTTCGAATTGAAGAATCTTCCTGCTCGTGACGACTGGATAGTCTTTGCAGAACCTCCCTTCGATTCCGAAGCCTTCCGTGGTTTCAGGGAATCGCATGCCAAAGATATCAATGTAATGGAAGCAAATGCAAGCGGCCTCGCTCTCGTTCTACAATCCTCAAACGTTTCTGGAAAAATTCTCTTCCCCCGCAAAGATCAGGCGACGGGCAAGACTCGCAATGCTCCTCTTGCCCACGCTCACATATGGGCGTATCAAGACGATGACGGCGATGGAGAACCCGACTTTGACTTCGACGATGTCGCAGGTTCCCAAGAACCCATTAACTTCAATGAGGCTTTTGGAGAAACCGATGAGAAAGGCATTTTCTCATTTAACCTTCAAGAGACAGGTCAGTATGCCCTGCAGATTGATCTTCCCGGTCAACTCTCAGCCCTACGCCCGGAACCGATTTCATTCAACGTACGCAACCCGGACCGGGATCTAAATCTCGGGAATGCAATAAAGATTTCATGGGAGTACCGCGGCGCGACAGCCTTCGACATCAAGCGAAAAGCTTCCACCGAGTCCTCGCTCACAAGTATTTTCACCAGTTCATCTGATGACAAGCCGAATGGCGAAGCTACTTCTTATGTGGATGTCTCCATTACACCTGGGGAAACCTATGAATATCAAGTTTCTGCGACAACGAAAACTGGTAATACAGACCCACTTCCTTCTACGGATGTGAAAGTCTCCAAACCTTTCATTTTTTTGGCTCCGCCAAAGAAAACAATCACAGGTTACGTCTTCGATGACTCCAACAACACCGTGTCAGGCGCAGAGGTTCTAGCTTGGCGAGAAGAAGGCGAAGGATGGAGTTCCAGTATCTCTGCAGGCGACGGTAGCTTCGAGCTCGTTGCCGGCCCAGGCAAATGGGAAGTGACCGTATACCGTCCGCACGACGTTAAAGACTACTGGATTTACGATCAGGAACCTAAAAGAGTGGGCTTCAAGAAAGATTCAGCAAAGGAAAGCAAGAGAGTAAACTTCACGGTCAGGAAAGCTGCCGGTGGTAAAGTCACCGGACGCATTGCAGTCCCTGCAGGCAAAACTTGGGCGGACATTTATGAATACGTTTCGGTTGACGCTTTTGACCACGAAGGGCAAGGTAACTGGACGGATCTAGACTTAGATTCCAACGGCAGCTTCGAAATACCGCTACAACCTGGAAATTACGAAGTTTCCTTGTGGGTGGCACCGGAGCTTAAGGGCTTTGGTAGTAGCGAAGTCAAGTTTGTCAGAGTGGGCAAGACTTCCGTTAGCTTAAAAGACTTCAGTCTTGAGTCTCGCAATTCAAAGATCGAGGGGTTGGTAAAAACCGATACCGGAAAGGCTTTGCCTAACGTCGAGGTATGGGCATGGAGCGAAAAAGGAGGATGGGTTTCCGATGTAACGAACGTAAACGGAACCTACGCCCTCACTGTTTCTCCGGGACAATGGGAAGTTGGTTTCGAATTGTTGCCTGCCGAAGATGGTAGCGCCCCACCCTACCTGCCGGCACCACCTAAGAGAGTTAAGTTGAGAAATGACCAGACTTCATCAATAAACTTTACGGCCAAAGAAGCGGGGGCTTCTGTCAAAGGCGTTGTTTATGCAGCAGGTAAAGCAGCAACGGACATAGACGTATGGGCCTATGCTCGAAATGCTAATACAGGAGAAGAATTCGATCAGATCTTGGCAGAGGTTCCTGTTGATTCTCGAGGTAAATTCGACTTTCCTGGTGTTCCCGGAGAATATTTAGTGGGTCTTTGGATGCCCCCCGGTTCAGGCTATGTGAACCCTGCCGAAAAGTACCTTCAACTTGACTTTAATGGTACATTTCGCGACAGCAACGGGACGACTCTAACCGAGATCGCCTTCAATCTGGAAGCAAACGATGCAGTCGTTTCAGGAACCTTGAAATTGAACGGTGCCGGCGTGACTGGTTTAAGCGGAGAGGTTCACGCAGCTAAGGGAGACGGAGGAGGTTGGCAAACGACTCCAATTGAAGACAATGGCACGTTCTCCATGACCTTGTCTCCTGGACGCTGGACACTTGGGTACTTCATCGAATCCGATGAACAGAATAGAAATTTGCCTCAGCATCCACCGGAGCCAATCGAAGTAATCGCATTGAAGGGTGAAACCGTTTCAAAGGATTTTTCACTCCGCAGTGCATCAGCCAGCATATCGGGCTCCATTCTTGATGAACACAATGCTTCCATTACCTCGGGCACGGTTTTCGTGTGGGCTCATCGCGAAAGAACGGGAACCCTAGATGAGTTTTGGAAGGAAGTGGAAACCGATGACAACGGCACTTTCTCCATACCAGTACTACCTGGAGGAGAGTACGAGATTGGCACTTTCCTTCCCGATGATTTGAGAAAGGGTGGTTACCTTGAGTCAAAGGTTAAGACTGTCGACTTATCTACAAACATCACCGGTCTCTCATTACCCCTTGGCAAGCTTGTCGAAAACAATTTTGTCAAAGGCACGATTCGAGATGACAGCAATACCTCGCTCGGCGGTGCTTATGTGTATGCATGGTCCGATGACGGTCGGGTAATAGAGGGTGAATCCGATGAAAACGGATCGTACGAACTGAAGGTGCCCAAAGGTACTGTCTGGCACGTAGGAGCTGATTACGGCGAGACGGATGACAACGGATCCGAGACAATCTATCTCACCGAAAATGAGTTGGATGTAGACTTGAGAGATGCGGACAGCCAATCCGACTTGAATCTCACCCTTACGAAACCTGACATCAAAGTTCCGGAAGGCACGAACGGTACCTTCGATCCGACTAAGGACTTCGTAACCAAACTTCCCGACGGTACGGAAGTAACGATCCCCGGAGGAGCAGCAAACGTTCCATCGACTGAAACTTCCGTTCGGGCGGTAGTAACTCCAACGATAAAGGGATTAACCAAGACTGCGAAAGATCAACCGACGAGTTACGCCTATTCGATTGAGTTGTTTGACTCCAGTGGCAAAAAAGTAGAGGGCAACTTCAAAAAAGACGTTATCCTCAAGATTCCCGTTAATAAGAATGCCACCCTCGCCAAAGGACTCGACCCCGACAACATGGAGGCAAAATTCTACTCGACCACCAAAAATAGTTGGGATTCTCTCAAGTCTAGTACCTACGACTCGAGCGCGAGTGTAATCTATGCAACGACGGATCACTTCACAAACATTGCCACAGTTTCCAATGCTTCGGTTTCTGCATTGGCTAATGGTTTAGCTAAGATTGACACTTCAGGAGCTAGTGGTGATTGGTATAACCTCCCATGGCTCGGCAACTTCTACGATGCCCTGGAAGGTTGGGTGTATCATGAAACTCACGGTTGGCTATATTCGGCAGACGCAGGTTCCGGGAACTTTTGGTTCTACGATGCCGAATTGGGTTGGTTCTGGACTGGTTCGACTTACTACGATGAGTCTTCAACCTCTCAAGCCGAGTATTTATATTCCTCAACACACGCAGGTTGGCTCTATTTCACTAGCAGTAACGGCAAACGAAAGTTTTTTCGTTATTCCGATACTAAATGGATAAACGCAGACGGTAGCGACTTCACGGAATAAAAACATAAGGTATTCCAACTTGAATACGGAAACCCTCTCCATTTATTAAGAGTAGGTCTCTTATTTTCGAAAATTAAATCCTTAGGGGAAAAGGCTCTACAGTTTATACCAATATCGAAGGACAGTGCGAAGAAAACCAGAGGGTGCCAGTCGAAAGAGTAGGGGCGCTACCCTTGCTTGGAAAAAGCCCCCGGAATAAATTACGCCACCTTGCCTGCGAAGTAAAATACGATGCAAAGCACGGGCGGCAACGATGGGTTCGGGAGAAGAATCCAACTGTTTCTCGATTTGAGACCACGCCTGAACCTGCCGGCAATCATTTCCTCGAACAGATTTCTTTATTACCGCTTCGTTAAAATTCGTACGGAAATCTCCCAAACGAAAGTCAGTAACAAAAGGGACCTCTTCGTACTCCAAGGCCAGACTGGCAGAAAAAGCCGAAAGACCAGCTTTCGCTGCATTATAAAGGGGCATGTAGGGTAAAGGAAAAATTCCTGCGATAGAACTTAGGTTAACGATCCCACCACTTCCGCGATCCACCATTTTCGGAGCAAAAGCCCTGCTCAGAAGTATGGGCGCAGCTAACAATACGTCAATTTGCCGAGTGATCTCATTCTCGGGAAACTTACCCCAATCGGAAAATACGCCGTAACCGGCATTATTCACCAACAGGTCGGGTACTCCCGGTGACGTAAGGTATCCCTCGACAAAGTCACGAACGGAAGCCATGTTTGCCAAATCAAGAGACACTCCGGTCAACCCTTTCACCTTTGGTAAAAGGTCAGGGTTACGAGAGACAGAGACTACTTTAACACCTTCTCCCGCCAACATTTTTGAAAATGCCAACCCCAAGCCGGAAGTGCCTCCGGTGATCAAAGCCGTCCTGTAAATGTCTCCGAGTTTTTTCATGTGCGGAAAATTCGCCTTTTCTCCATGTAACCGTTCGTCAACAATGGTTGAATCTTCTTGATATGGCGAGGCACAAGATAAATCTTCTTACACATGAATTCCCCCCGAAACGGGGAGGAGCAGGAGTCTATTGTGAGGAAATGGCTTACGCCGCGGCATCGCTCGGTCACGACATGACGGTTTGGGCACCTGTCAAAACCGACACTGAAAGCAACGCGTCCCTCCCCTACTCGCTTAGTTCACTACCCCTTCGAGGTTCTCAGAATTGGCGCTGTTCCATTGGTCTCATCAGAAAAGTTCGGAGAAAAGCCGCCGAGTTCATAGGCAGTACCCTGCATCTTGCGGAACCTGGGTCCCTACGGGCTTTCGTGCGGCTGGGTTCATTCACTGGATTTTTTCCAAAAAGACTTATGATTACTTTGCATGGTTCCGAGATTTCTTTATTCAGCAGATTTCCTCTCGAAAAATTCTTCTTTCGCAAGCTTCTGAGGAGAGCAGACGAGATTCATATTCTTTCACATTTCAATAAAAAGGCCCTTCTGACTCGCTTCCCTGAATTGGCTTCAAAGATCGTGCTTGCTCCTGGGGCTGCACGACGACTTTTCTTACCGGAGAGCAAGGATAACAAGGACGAAGAAACCGAAGGAAAACTTCGAATGCTCACCGTGGGACGGCTCCACCCCCGCAAAGGACAAGACCGTATTCTTGACGCCATTCGACAAATTCCGAACGACTTAAAGGCAGGTCTGGAATATTATGTAATTGGTCCCGAGGTGCGTCCCCATTACGCCCGAGGGCTGCGGGAACAAGCCGATTTGTCAGGCATACCCGTGCACTTTCTTGGCGACTTACAGGATCACGATGTTCGCATCGCATACGAAAGCTCGGATATATTCGCTCTGACTAGTGTCCCCCGAGCTCACAGCGTTGAAGGGTTCGGGTTCGTCTACCTCGAGGCCGCTGCTCACGGTCTACCAGCCCTTGCCCACCGTACGGGAGGCGTAGAAGACGCCGTAATCCATGACGAAACGGGTTTGCTGGCAAACCCAAATGACTCGGACGATCTAGTACGTTCCCTAGAACTTCTTCTTCGTGACGGGAAGCTTCGAAAGCGTCTTGGTCAAAAGGCTCGAGAAAGAAGTCTACACTTCACTTGGAAAAAGACGGCCGGAGAATTATATGGAACTTGAATTGCTTTCATTGTGGATGAAGCAAAAAGCCAAGGTTGCTTTCCCGGCACTTTTCAGCCACTTAAATAGATGAAAGCTTGCTTAAGCTTTACAAGATATCTGCAAATGCAGGACGTAGTCGGTTGAAGAACCAAGAGCCAATTAACAAGATGGTAAGACCAAAGACCCAAACATAGGCTAAAGCCTGAAAAGAGGGCTCCCCTCCCCAAAGGCAAACTTGACGGAGAGAATCGATGACGTGAATCAGAGGATTCCATTTTAAGAAAACCCAGATACCAGGAGCAGCTTCACGCACCTTGTCCGCGGAATAGAAAACACCACTGGCATATAATAAGCCTAAACCGAGGAATCCTCCGAGTTGACCGATGTCTCTGATAAAAACGCCGAGGGCGGAAAAAAACCAAGCCAAGCCCAAGGCAATGAAAAAAACAGGGGCAACGATAACGGGAATCCAGCACGCTGACAGTGTCACCCCCGGCCCGAGAGAGGCAATGCCTACAAGGCAGAGAGCGAGACCGATGAGAAGATCGTAGCCAAGAGCTCCCGCCATCGCGGCGGGCAGTATCTCTAGCGGAAAGACGACTTTTTTCACGAAGTTCGGTTGACCCACGATTACTCCGGGAGCACCGCCAATGACGCCAGAAACCAAACCCAAGACATTCAGACCAAGAAAAACTCCAAGGGCGTAGTCGAGAGTTGATTCGTCGGGAGATTCGGTGAAACGACCTTCGAAAACCACACCAAATGCGAAAACATAGAGACCTAGCATTAGCAGAGGATTGGCGACAAGCCATATAGCACCAAGAACACTGCCACGATGACGAGCTTTTACGTTACGAGAAAGAAACTGCCAAAAAAGCTCGTGGCGTCGAAAGAGACTAAGAATTGCTTCCATGCTTAAATGAAAATTTATTCTTTTAAAATGGGAAAATGCGAGAATATTTAAGGCCTAATGCTCAAAGATTTCCCATTCATTAATCTGATAATTGAAGAAGCGACAGCGAGAGGGAATAGAGTCTTCATCCGAGAAATAGAGCCAATGTGAATGTTCGTAAGCATAAAAGTAAGGATAGGCTTTGATGCTCGTCCACCACCACCCGATTCCAGTTTGCCATGCCCAAAACTCATCGGCTTCATTGCCCTGAGAATAAAACCAACCAAGTTTTTCATGAAAGACCCAATTTCCTTGATAAATGGAAAAATTCCCCAACCAATCAAGATTCAGCCATTCCCCAAAGCCAGTTCGGCGAGCAGGTGCCCAGCGCTCGAGGTAAGAACGAATCCAATCCGATTGCGAAGCTATTCTCGTGTAAACCGTAACGTCCCCATAGACCGAACTCTTGGTTCCATAGGATACGGTACCGACTACCTTCCATATGTCGCCCATTCTCACAAAAGCCGGACCACCACTATCGCCCTCCGCAGTAGTCGCTTCATAAGGCAAAGGTTTGGGGGCACTCGAACCAGAGCCTAAATAATCGATCGGAGAAGATGTCGAGCCAAGAGAATTGAAAATTTCGTCGGGGCTATCGAAATCAATGCCAAGCACCCCTCCCCTGTAGTCTTGAAGAACATTCGAGGCATTCACGGTTTCGACGACTCGATCAAGCGTATTTTCACCAGCCAATCGATCGAAATTATCAACCGAAGTCACACCTCTTTTCCCATCGGCAATGCTTCCGTAACCCGCAAGAATTAACCGAGACCCGATGAGCTCAGAACCTCGGGTATTAAAACGAGCAGGAGTCACACCGTTTACAGGAGAACCGAGCCTCAGCAAGGCAAGGTCGAGACCAAGAACGTCACCGTCTCCAATCCCGCCTTCATAACCCAGACGGGCAGTCCAACCCGGATGGAGAATAACTTCGGAAACGGAATAAGTCTCAGTTGGTTTCAGCGAGTCCGAACCTAGTAAGAAAGTCCATTCGGATGCAACAGGGGCTTTTGCTTTGTAACTACCACGCAGTACGTGTCCGGCGGTCACCACTATCGTTGGAGAGATTAAAGTACCTGTTCCAACAAAACCTTTAAGGGACTGAACAAGACCTACGGGGGAAAGGTCGGGGAAATTGTCGCCCGAGGAAAAGGAACCGAGGTTGCTACCCATTTGGCGATGCAATTCAAGCGAAACATCGTGTCGAGTTCCGATTCGCCGTTGATTTTGCCCAGCTACAAAAGACAAAAAGAGAAGCGTCGGTCCAAGGACCGCCGCACAGCTAATCCTCACGAGAAGGAATAATGTTGGGAGGAGGCCCGGGAGGAAGAATATCGGGAGGCGGTGGAGGCGGTGGCAGTTTGTTCAGGTCAATCTCTGAACCTGATGCCCCTCCATCATTTAAAGAAGATCCGGATTCGAAACTACCTCCCTCTGGCGAGGTGGAAGAGAGGGAAGGTTTAGTTGAAGGTGTCGTGGCACCACCGTCACTGGCTGCAGATGTTGAGCCGATGGATGAAAGACTTCTCGCAGGTGATGAGATACCCGTAGAGGGAGACGACGCAACGGGAGGATTGAAGCTATTTATAGGTCGCGGAACATAACCGCCTGATCGTCCGTCTGAAAAAATTCGCGTTGCCGGCGAGGAGCTCGCTGAACTTAGACCGCTCGTTTTCCCCCTGGAAGGAGAAGAGCCGGAATAGCCACCACCAACCCGCGAGGAACCTGACGCCGATCGATTGGCAAGCCATGGAGGCAAGGTTGGAGTGGTCTTGGGTCGGGGTGGCATTATGCGAGGTTTGATTGGGTTTGACGCGGTCTTCGATGCAACGTTTAGAGAATTAGACGACCCACGCTTGCCTCTGGGAATACCTTTAGACATCCGAAGGGATAAGTCGTGCGAAGAGTCCCCAAAACGAACCGTTAGAGTTTCAGTATCGAAATCAAAGGATTCTGCGAGAAAATCCTCATCCGTTTTTTCCCCAATGGAGATCCATTGCGCGTGATTCACCTTTTTATTAAAAAGAGAAAAGTAAAGTTTTCGGTTGTTCCCTGTTCCAATAGAGAAAAATCCGCCTAATTCAATTTCTTTGGATATTTGGACGTTCGGTGTTTGAGGTTTTGGATTTCTCGGAGATTGAATTGGTTTTACCGTAGGACGGGAATTGTACCCGGGGGGGAGAAATGGGGAAGGAGCTACTGCACCTTCAATGTGAATGCACAAAAGAGTGGTGGTGAAACTGAGGAAAAGAGGTATACGCATGCAGTTTACAGGTTCGCACATGAATGAATCTGTCGCAAGCGAACTTTTGGAAGAGACTTAGCTTGCGACCGCCAACCGCCAACCCGCGAAAACAGCGAACAGGCAACAGACGAGAGAAAGCGCGACATTCCCAAATGCAAGCCAAGCGTGGCCATCACGAAAAAGCTTAAGAACATCTAGACTGAAAGTGGAAAAGGTAGTGAAACCTCCACAGCACCCGGCAATCAAAAAGAAACGTAGATTCAAATTATCTTCATCATTCCCCAAAGTATGAAACAAAAAGCCTATGAGAAATGATCCCACCACGTTAACTGCAATCGTAGACCATGGGAATCCACCACGTAGGACATGCCACAACCATGTTCGCAATACGGACCCAAAGGCACCGCCTACGGCAACAAAACACACATGCTTCCATTCCATCTGCAGGTACCGCAGCGGCGAATGAACGAAGACTAATCTTCCGAGCCCGAATCCCCTTTCGACGTTGCAGATGCCTCGGACTCCGAATCATCTTCTTTGGATTCTACTTCGTCATCGCGCTCGTCGATGGTTTCGCCATCTTCCTCGTTCAGTTCCTCGTCCTCTTGGTCATCAGAATCTTTCACGGCAGCCTCGGCTACGGAATTATACTTTAAAACATGTTGGTTCTTGGGAAGGGGAGAAAGATTCACGATGATGAATCGACCGGCGCGCTTGGGTTCGTCGTCAGCACGACCGACACCCGACAAGTCAACCACAGCCTGCCTAAGACGACCAAAACCTATGTCCATGTGCTCCATTTCTCGACCACGCATCATCATCGTAAGCTTAAGCTTGAAACCTTGGTGTAAGAACTTCTCTGCTCGCCTGAGTTTGGTTTCGTAGTCGTGCGTGTCAATACGCGGCCGAAACTTCGCTTCCTTGACGCGTTTGCCACCGCTATTTTCCTTATTCTTCTTGTTTTTGCTCAGATCGTACTTGTATTTGCCAAATTCCAGAATACGGCAAACAGGAGGGCGAGCAGTTGGCGCCACCTCGACAAGATCCAGACGATGTTTTTTGGCAATGACCAAGGCTTCTTCTGGTGCCATGACACCAAGCATTTCACCCTTCGGTCCAATCACGCGAACTTCAGGTACGCGAATGCGTTGGTTTTTTCGTATGAAATTCCGGTTGTGTTGAAACCGGCGTTTACCTTTGCCGCTAGGCTTTTTGCCCATAAAATTAACTCACACCGAAAGGCGGCGATTAGGGGATTGAGAAAGAAACATAAAAATGGAGGAAAAAATCTGGTGAAAAACGAGAATTGCCCTGTCGGTGAGGTGAGGCAAGCTTTTAAACAGGGATTTTGATTAGAAAAGAAAATTATAATTATAGGTTGAAGCTCTCGCCACAACTGCAACTTGCCTTGGCGTTGGGGTTTTGGAACTTGAAACCTCCACCGACGAGTTTCTCGGAAAACTCAAGCGTCGTGCCCCGTAAATAAAGCGCAGTCTTGGAATCAACAAGGACGCCAACGCTTGCGCTTTCCACTAGAATATCCCCTTTCTTTCCCAAGGGGACGAATTTCATATTGTAAGAAAGACCATTGCAACCGCCACCAGTAATTCGAATACGTAAAAAACCACCTGTTTTTTCACGGTCGATAAGTTTGTGTAGCTTAATGCCAGCGGATTCGGTGAGGCGCACCAAGCGTTCGTCGCCTTTACGAACAAGATCGGGTTGAGTATCAATATTTGGCGTTACGCTCATCTGAAGAGAAATCAAAAATAATGTGCGATCAGCTTGAGCTCAAGAGTCATCTTCAGGAAATTGCTTCTTTCGGTTTCGAACAAAGCCTCGCTCACCGGATAGAAAAAACTCCAAGAACTCTCTCCCTTCCGAGGTTGAGGGAAGTTCACCTGAAGCCAATGTCTGAACCGCGCGACTCTGTGGGTTTCCTTCATGAAAATAGACTGCTCGGTAGCATTCCTTTATGTCTCCAATCACTTCTTGGGAAAACTCTCGACGGCGCAAGCCCACGAGATTGAGACCGCAGGCTAGATTGCGGCGAGCAACAGTGACGAAAGGTGGGACATCAGCAGAAACCTCGGCCATGCCACCGACCATGGCCCCTTCCCCTACCCTGACGAACTGGTGAAAAGCCGCACCTCCACCGACAAAGCAGTATTTCCCCAATTCGACGTGTCCGCCCAGCAATGCCCCATTGGCAACCACGACTTGATCTCCCACAAAGCAATCATGGGCCACATGCGAATACCCCATGAGAAAAACATTCTCGCCTACGCAAGTAACCTCTTTTTCCCGAATGGATCTGTGAATGGTGACTCCCTCGCCGATGCGAGTACCCTTCCCCACCTTGACTCCCGAAGATGTCGCCGGATCAAACGCGAGATATTGAGGTTCACCACCCACCACCGCAAAATGCCCCACTCGACACCCTTCCCCAAGTACTGTTCCATTTTTCACAATTGCATGGGCCTCCACAAAGCAATCGGAGCCCAATTCAACCTCGTCCTCCACAATCGCATAGGGACCGATTCTGACATTAGAGCCCAGTTTCGCCCTTGCTCCCAGTATTGCCGTTTCGTCAATAGCGGAAGTCATCCTATTAATCACCGAACATCTCAAGTTGCGGTTCCTTGGCAAGACCGTAGGCCTTGATAATACGAAGGGCTTGTAAAGAAATCGACTTCGAGTAGTCGCTATTAGGTTTCACTCGACCCAATAAGTTTTCCAGCATGACGCGAAAAGTATAAACGCCTTGCACTCCCGCGTCTCGCAAAACATCCAAAGCCTCTCGCAACTTTTCTTCCGCATGAGGTAAAGCAGGCAAAACGAGTAGTCGCAAACAATTACCCATACGAGCCTCGGGCAAATTGACAGGCGGAGAAAAACCGGATTTCAAGCGCTTGTTCGTGACCTCGGCCTTTATGAACTTCAGCAAACCGGCATCACTCGAAAGTAAGTTAGTCGAAAAACCAATTGAATCCCAACCCAGAATGGAAACGATAGCGGCATGAATCCTACAAATGTCAGTGGTAAAGAGACGAAAACTAAAATTGGTGGCGTTTTCCTTAACCTCCGGATTCAAGACGGCCAAAGTGGGCAAGGCACCAGCCCTCTTTTTGCCAGCCTCGGGAGGATTTCCCGCAAAACGCACGAGAAAACCATTCTCCTCGAAATAAGCTCGAACCACCTCTTCCTCGAAACACGCCATCGTCAATTCCCTATGAGGCGCCAACTGTTCGCCAAATGTCTTCCACAAGTGAAAGTGGTACGTCTTCCGCCAGGCGGGACACGCCTATCGCATCCATAACAACAAAACGAAGCCTACCACCCTTGACTTTTTTGTCCGAGTGCATTGCGTTTAAAAGGGACTTCAACGCCAAAGGAACACGCAAAACCGTAGGTAAACCTTGCCGACTTAGCAAAGCCTCCAAATCGGGACTGTGCCCGAGATCGAGGAATTCCAGTTTTTCAGAAAGACGAAGAGCGCAAACCATCCCGATTGCCACGGCTTCGCCATGTAAATAATCCCCATAGCCAGCAACAGCTTCTATGGCGTGACCGAATGTGTGCCCTAGATTAAGCAGTGCCCGACCGCCGGTCCTGGAATCGGTTTCTCGCTCATCTCCCTCAACCACTCGGGCTTTGTTCTCACAACAGCGCCTAATAACGTCTCCGAGATCAGGACTAGTAGCAGTCAAAGTCTCCGCACGGAGTAGACGCTGATACAAATCTCGATCGCCAAGGAGACCGTATTTGATCACTTCCGCCATGCCAGCCGAAAATTCTCGAGTTGACAATGAGGTAAGAAGATCCAAATCGGCAAAAACAGCTCGAGGTTGGTGAAAGGCGCCCACGAGATTCTTGCCCGCCGAGAGGTTAATACCCGTTTTTCCTCCAACGGAACTGTCGACCATCGCCAGCAAGGTTGAAGGAATTTGAATGAAATCGATTCCGCGAAGAAAAGAAGCTGCAGCAAACCCTCCAAGGTCTCCGGTCACCCCTCCGCCAACTACGAAAACGCAAGCCGAACGATCCAGTTTTGTATCGGCAAGAAAATCCAAGACTGCTCCAAGCTTTTCTAAAGACTTTGTGGTTTCGCCGGATGGCAGCTCAAGCTTTGGACAATCGCCAAACGCCTCGGCGAGAAAAGTGGGCTGTAGAATTGCTAATTGCTCGTCCGCCAAAATCGCGACCTGACGGTTGCTTTCGCGGAGAGATTCGACCACACGCCGTATGACACTGGAAAGATTACGCCCCACCAAAATTTCGTAAGAGCGTTCATCCAGCCCAACGCACAATGGTCGGACCACCTTTTCTTGCATAACCATCTACTCCACCGAAGCATGCGAAAAAAAAATGGAAATGACAAACATGAACCGGAGGAAGAAAGAAAATCTAATCTTCAACTTTTTCGAGCTCTAAAGGAAGAATGGAATCCACGTAATGATCGACGGAAAAAGGCTGCAGGTCATCAGGAGCTTCCCCTAGGCCTACAAAGTGTATGGGGAGTTTCAATTCTCGATAAATACCTACGATCGCTCCACCTTTGGAGGTTCCATCGAGCTTGGTAAGAACCAGTCCGGAAAGACCGAATTTCTCGTGAAAGACGCGTGCCTGCTCCACAGCGTTAACTCCCGTAGACCCATCAACAACCAACCAAGAATGGTGCGGAGCTGCAGGATTCTTTTTTTGGAGCACTCGCCGCATCTTGTAAAGCTCCTCCATGAGCCCCTCTTTGACGTGCAACCGTCCGGCAGTGTCCAAGAGCAAAAGATCGTGACTCCTTGATTCTGCAGCCGCATAGGCATCATAAGCAACTGCAGCAGCATCAGAACCGTGATGCCCCGCAACGATTTCAAGGCTCAAACGATTTGACCAGCTCTTCAATTGCTCGGTCGCGGCGGCTCGAAAAGTGTCACAGGCTCCAAGAAGGACGGAATTGCCGGCATTTGTCCAGAGGTGACCGAGCTTGGCGCAGGTCGTGGTTTTACCGGAACCGTTTACGCCAATCAAGCAGACGACCTCGGGTTTGTCTTCCAGCGAACCGCTTGGCGCAAAGCCGCTTTCGGCTCCATCCAAAACTCGAGTGAGAATCGTTCTGGCCAAAACAATGGCGTCCTGACCACGGAGTTCCTTGTCCTTGCGATGAGCTTCACGAATGCCATCGAGGATTTCCTCCGTCGTCTCTACGCCGAAATCGCTTCCGTACAGGGCCTCTTCAAGCTCGAGAAGAGAGTCTTCATCCAGTTTTCCGCGACCGGAAAGAACATCGAAAGCACCGCGAATAGCTCGACTACCTTGCCGGAATCCGGCTCGAAATTTAGAAAATATACCCATGTGTTACTTTTGAAGGAAATAAGCAGAATGCCCATTTTCGAGGATTTTTCAACTACGAGAAAAGAAAGCTCTCGCGAAGCACGGGGAAGCGCATTCGAAGTCAACATACCCTACTTAGGCTGAATGAGCAAAGTGCAACCGGAGTAGTCCACCATCCGCTTGGTGCAGCAATCTTTAACTTGAAATGCCTGTACGGTAAGCAGCACGATGCGGTCTGAAAGTTCCCAAGTATCGGTTACGTAACCACCGGGATCTCCCATGGGCACCTTATCAAGTGGCGGAAGTGGTCGAGAAGAGCGCTTCGGGCCGTAAAACGCAGACAAAATCTCCCGAAGATTACTCCATTGGGGTTCCAGGGTTTCATCGTAAAAAGAAAATTGCCAACCTTTGCTTCCCTCGAGGAGACAGAGCACAAGCTTACCGTCCACGCCAAGCTTGCAGCCAAGTTCGTAGCGAAAACCATTCAACTTGGCAACGCAACGGATTAGACGTTTTTCCTTTTCTTCATGAATTTCCCGAAATTTCGCTGCTTTTAATTTTTTCAGTACTTCCTCACGAGAATCTCCTTCGCGAAGATTCGCAAAAATCAAACCAGTACCAACCTTGGCAAAGCTTGGAGAATCACCGGGTTTGCTTGAAACGATTACCGACTTTCCTGAAGCGCTTTCAGCAAAAGCCGGGAACAGCAACAGCAGGACGCACAACGATGCTCGAAAGGACAAGCGCATGGATCGAAGAAAAAGAAGAAGCAAAAAGCTAAAAACTGTAGTAAATACGTTCAAGAGTGAGTAGAGCGTAGGAGGTAACGAGCACGGGGTCGCGCTCCCACCATCGTCCATTTTCATTGAGCCAGAAACCTCTAGGGTCCTGCAGGTCGAAAAGTTTCCGGGCAAGTTCATGCCGCCAATCATGGAGGGAACCATCCTTGGCCTTTATCTCTACAGAGCCGGTAAGAGAAAGTGCCTTAGCCATGGTATGAAAATAATAGAACATTCCTTGAGGGCCAAGACCGGGATTCTCCTTAACGCTATAGTTGTGGGAGAGCCAATCCCTGACGGCTTTCACGCGGGCATCCTTAGGATCCATTTCGGCATAAATAAAACTAAGCATGCCAGCATAACTCATACTTCCGTAGGAACGCAAAGCCACCTTCCCGTCGGCTAGTTTTCGCTCACCCGCCATACTACTACCAGGAAAATATACGAAGCCGCCACGGTCCGCAGGATCTTCGCTAACCCACTCCTCCGTGTTGTTTCCGGGAAGGTTCTGGCATTTCTCTACAAAGGCGATGGCCGCTTCCCAATCCAGATCAAGTTTGTCGCCCTCCTCGGTCTCGATCATTTTCTTGGTGTAGAAGAGAGCTTCCATTGCGAGGTGCGTATTGGATAGATCGGAATGAGCCCAGCGGGCGCCATAACCAATTCCCCCGTCGAAAACATTGTCGTTTTTACCACGAGAGTCGAAATCATGCTGCTGATTAATGAGAAAGTTGCGGGCTTTGAGAATAACCGATTTGTACTCGGGATTCTTGCGCTGCAACAGGGCCATTAAACAAATGGAAGTATTGTAGGAGGCAAGGCCCTTGCCGTAAATACCTCCATCGCTCTGGGTTTTGGAAAGAATGAAAGAATAACCTTTGTCTAATACGGCAGAATATTTGTCGCCGTTTTTGCGGGCAGGATCTCCAAGAATGGCCCGCAATGAAAGGCCGGTAATAGCGGGATACTCTTCGTCCCCCCACAGGCCTGATGTAGAGTTTTGTTCAATCGCGAGCCATTTCACGCCCCTCTCGATAGCTCGTCCCACTTCGTTCCGGAGAGAAAGGTTGTTTCTGTCCACAACCGTCTCAGCGGCCTTTGGTGCACCATAAACGCAAACGGCAGAAAGGAAAAGTCCTAGAAAGGTAGAGAAAAAACAAATTGGCTTCATGGTCGTGGTAAGAGTTTTGGTTTCATATCATTGTTTGGTAACTTCAAAGTAATTAGCACGGGAGTTTCCAGAGCAGGTAAAGCCTTTTTGTTGGCATACCAGACGTCGTCGTTGTTGCTATCGTAGTCAGAGCTATTGATCATAGAAGTATCGTCGGCATAAACCGCAAGTATAGAACCAGTTGACTCAGCTTGAAAATCACCGCCGAGAAACTTGGAACCCGTAAAGACGAAGGAATTTGGGCCAATTGGCTGGTCATCCTTTTCATTAAGAGCAAGCGATCCGAGGGAGGCGATGCCATTAGAACCATTGAAGTCCCAAGAAACCTCTATGGCGACCGTATGAGGTCTCAAGTCCATTGACTTCGGCTTTTCCGCCCAAAGATTTTCGATAAAACCCTTGGCGGGTTTCAACTTGGACAGCAGAAGTACGAAATTCAGATGAATGGGCCGAATTTTCGTACGAAAGAGGGATTCGTGGGTCTTGCCGTTCTCGTGAACAATTCCGTACTCGACCAGACCATGAACCTGATTGACTACGGCAGGAAAGGAAACTTGGTTTCTGTTTTTGTCTAAAAGTATATCCTCTACTCGATAAACACCCGAGCCAACTCGCACAATTTTGGGCGGCTGTTCTTTTTTGACACTGGCATTTCCATCTTGCGTTGAATCTTGGCCTGAAACGACGGAAAAAAACATGGCCGAAATAACCCAATAAAAGAAAAAATGTGAGAAATTTGAAGGCATTGGAATAGTAATAGATATCAATATAGGTTGAACAGGCCGCAAGTAGCAAACATACAGCTTACCGAAACTTAAGAAAAAATCGAGATAACTCCATAAGATAATGGCAGGAATTCAAAAGGGCATGTAGCTAAAATCAAAGGGTCAAGAATATCAGAATGCAGTAAGCAAAGCCATCGACCGGACTTGACCTAGGGAAAGTTCGCTCTTACATTAATAAAAAATTAAAACCATAAAATAAAGTAAGCATCATGGATCAGGAAGATCAATATCCAGAGGACATCCCGATGGAGGAAGTAGAGTACGACCATGTAACCGTAGCACCACCGGTAGAAAGTGCACTAGGTAAGTACCTCAGGGAATACCGTCTGCTCAACAGCCTGCTTATATCTCTTATTTCCGTAACAATTTTTTTGGTGGTGATGTGGGGATTGATCATTTACGTGGCAGGTGGCGGTGAGGGCTCTTCCGATTTCGCCGATGCAGGCGTAGCGCCAACGCAACAAAAGCAGAAGCAACAAAAAGTTAAGCTGATGCAGCGACAGAAAAAGGCGAAGCCAACGGTTAAAACCACTTTTCGAGCTACTACGATTTCCGAAATCGCAATGCCTGACCTCAACGAAATCGACGTTAAGGAACTAGCCGCGGTAGTGGATGTTGCTTCACCGGAAACCGGAGAAGTCAGCATGAACAACGATGCCATGAAGAGCGCGCTCAAGGGTATCGGGCTTAATCTCCCTAAAACCATGCAAAATCGCTGCGACCCGAAAAAAAGGGTAGCAAGGCTGCGTTCGGGCGGAGGTAAAGACATTACCGAGACTGCAATCATTCGGGGACTTACATGGCTCAAAAACACCCAAGCGGCCGATGGATCATGGGGTGGAGACGCCAAAAGCGATGACGGGGTAGTAAAACCGCAAGACAAAAACGCCATGACGGCTATGGCCTTGTTGAGTTTTCTAGGACATTGCGAGTTGCAGGATTCGCCGGCGTTCGGTCCCACCGTACACAAAGCCATCAACTTTCTCACCTCTACTCCGCCCGAAAAAATGGCGGGGGGCAATCAAGGATCCTACAGCCACCCGATTAGGACTTACGCCCTTTGCGAAGCTTACACGATGACCAAAATCAAAAAGCTCGAACTTTTCGCCAAGCGAGCTTCCGAACATGTCGTCAAGGGGCAAAACGAAAACGGAGGTTGGGCATATGGATACAATAAGGGAGTAGCTGCTCATACCGACCTTTCCGTCACGGGATGGAATATTCAAGCACTGAAAGCCGCCGCCTATACGGGAATTTCCATCGACGGTCTCGACGAAGCCATGGACAAGGCGGTCGAGTACACGAAAAAATGTCAGGATGCTGCAGGGAAATTTGCGTACAAAATCGGAAGTGGCGGAAAACCAAGCCTCACCGGCACTGGAGTTCTATGCCTTCAGATTTGGAAAAACGCCAAATCTCAAGAGGCGCAAAAAGGACTCGAATGGATAATAGCCAACCAAGCGACCGAATGGAAAGGCGTCAACGTTTATGAATGGTACTATCACGCTCAAGCATGTTTTCAGGCAACCGGCGTAAGCGGTGGTCAAAAATACTGGAGGGCTTGGAACAAGAATTTTCAACAAATCGTATGCAGCGCTCAGGCATCCGACGGGCATTGGCCCCATGGAGCCCACTACCATGGAGAGTCGGATGTATACAATACTACCATGACTATTCTAATGCTCGAAGTGTACTATCGTTACATGCCTACCGGAAAAACGGGGTAACCCTCCATTCGTCCGTAAGCTCGCCTAGCTAAACTAGCGATTACAAAGGCTTTCGGGTTGCAGTTTCATCACCACTTGGTTTGTCTCAAGACTCATTTCCAACTATAAATTCTTCCAAATGAAACTTACTGCAATTGCTACATGTGCTTATATTATAGCTGCGACTTCAACGTATGCTTTAAACCTAAAAGATGACAAGGTTGATCAAACCGTGACCATCACGGGCAACGACACCATGCAATTCGACATTAAAACCTTCGAAGTAAAGGCCGGGTCGAAAGTGAAAATCGTTTTTAAGAACATTGGAGTTGTTCCTAAGATTGCCATGGGCCACAACTTAGTGGTTTTGAAAAAAGGGATCACTGCAATCGCTTTCGGACAAAAAGCTCTCGGTGCCGGGGCAAATGCAACCAACGCCTTGCCCGATTCCTTGAAAGGCGACGTTGTTGCCAGTACAAAACTTCTTGGACCCGGCGAAACCGACACCGTTGTACTGACTGCTCCAAAAGAAGCCGGAAACTACGAATACGTATGCACTTTCCCTGGTCACTTCGCTTTAATGCGAGGAGTAATGACCGTAAAATAGTAGCCCGAAGGCTACACCCGCTTCGCCGCGCAAACTTAGCAAGCGTGGCGACAACCAGCGTTCTACCAAGAACCCAAATCAAATAGTATTATTCCCATGCCTACGAAACTTGAAAACGAACGCGTCATGTTGCGCGAAGCCGAACTCGGGGGCATCGGTTCTCGAATAGGAGCCTATGTAAAACTATCCGGACCTGGCTGGTTGCAAAGCGCCATCACCTTAGGAGGTGGTTCACTTGCCTCCAGTCTGTTCCTCGGCGTACTGGCCGGCTATTCCCTGCTTTGGTTACAACCCGTAGCAATTGTGCTCGGTGTAATCATGCTGTGCGCCATATCCCATGTCACATTGTCCACTGGGCAAAGTCCATTCAAAGCCATCAACGAAGACATAAACCCCGTACTTGGATGGGGATGGGCAATAGCGACAATCCTGGCCAACGTGGTCTGGTGCCTCCCGCAATTTTCTCTCGGCACGGCTGCCGTCACTCAAAACCTTTTTCCCGCATTGAACAACCCTTGGGGCAAGGTTCTTGTCTGCGCTTTTCTTCTGATTACTGCTACTCTCGCAGTTCTGGCTTACGACAAGGGGGCGAAGGGGGCAAAAGCCTTCGACCGGATTCTCAAAATCATGGTAGCCCTAATCGTGTTGGCGTTCGTCGGAGTCGTTGTAAAATTGGGCGTAACAGGTAACTTACCTTGGGCGGAAATTGCCGCAGGTTTCATCCCTGATCCATCGCTGTTCTCAGAACCTTCGGCAAAATATAACGAAGCGCTCGCAGCAACAGGAGAATTCAGTGAATTCTGGAAGTCCAAGATCGTAAACATGCAAAAGGACGTAATGATTTCGGCCGCAGCTACTGCGGTAGGAATCAACATGACGTTTTTCATGCCGTTCGTTCTTTTGCGCAGACGATGGGGTCGGGAACATCGCGGGCTTGCCAAGTTCGATCTCTGGACTGCCCTGCTCATTCCTTACATCATCGCCACTTCCTGCGTTGTCATTGCCGCAGGCTCCCAGTTCAATGTAAAACCTCAATCCGCCTATGTCGACTATCAAGAACGCATACTGGAAGGGAATTTGGAAAAGAGATACGACGGTCTTGTCAACGCTCGATTAGGTCTCGAACTCGGGTCTGAAGCCTACGAGAAAATGGCGCCTGTCCAACAAAAGGAACTGAAAGAAAACCTCTCCGATGCCGACAAGGACATGGCTGCCATGCTCGTAAAACGAGATGCATTCAATTTAGCCAAGTCCCTTAAAAACCTCACGGGCGAGATATTCTCTCACTGGATATTCGGTGTAGGAGTGCTCGGTATGGCTCTTTCCACTATCATAATTTTAATGACCATTAACGGGCATGCAATTTGCGAAGTCATGGGGGTCCCTCACAAAGGAAAACCCTTCATCTTGGGAGCACTGCTTGCGGGAGTGGGAGTTCTTGGACCATTCGTCTGGAGTGATGCGGCCTTCTGGTTGGCCGTCCCAACCTCAGTATTTGGATTTACCCTGATTCCTGTCGCCTACTTGAGCTTCTTCTTGCTGATGAATAGCAAGAAAGTGCTTGGTCGTGAACGTCCCACAGGTGGTTTCAGGTTAATCTGGAACACAGGGATGCTGTTTGCCCTCGCCATTATGGGTACTGCAGCCGTCTATGTTGCTTGGAACAAAAAGTGGGGCGACGTCGCCTTCGGCAAGTACGCTCTCATCGTATACGGCGTCCTACTTGTAATTGGACATTTTCATCTCAAAACAAGCCGCTTGGAGAAAAAAGTTGTGGCCATGGACAATCGCATACGCCGTCAAGGTGGTGGAGGCGGTCCTCGCAAAAGTTCGGGCGGAGGAGGAAAACCTCAGGAAGGTCGACAAGGTGGAGGCAACCGGAATCGAAGACGCGGAGGTCGAGGTGGTGGTCGAAGTCGAGATTCGGGGAACAAGGACAGCGAGTCGAAACCCGAGTAGGTTTAGATACGATGCGGATCTATTTTCTCATCGCGATATGCCTTCCTCTTCTAGCCTTTTCCAGCAAGAGAGAGATTAACCTCTTCGACGGCAAAACTCTTACCGGCTGGACTGATCGCCAAGGCGGCCCACCCGCTGAAGGTTGGGTAGTAGAAGATGGTTGTATCCTTCGCCGCAGTAAGGCAGGCGACCTGTACTCGAAGGAGACTTACAAAGACTTCGAATTCTCTTGTGAGTGGAAGATTGCCACAGGAACCAACAGCGGCATCAAGTACAGAGTAGCCGACTATTCTGGAGAAATTTTGGGACCCGAATACCAAATCATTGATGATGCAAAGGGAAAGTACGCGCCGGATCACCTCGGGGCAACAGCCTCCATTTATGCCATCAAGGGAGCATCCGCCGACAAGAAGCTTAAGGCTCCCGGAACATTCAATGTCAGTCGCATCCTGGCAAAAGGAAGCAAAATCGAACATTGGCTGAACGGCGAAAAGGTAGCCGAAATTGAAATCGGTTCGGAAGACTGGAAAAAACGCCATGCTAAAAGCAAATTCAAATCTCGACCTGGCTTCGGAACAAAGAATGGACGCATCATGCTTCAGGAACACGGCGGACAAGTCCGGTTTCGAAATTTAAAGATTCGAAAGCTGTGAAGCAAAAGAACTTCACCCAAGCCAACATGAAATTGTTCTCAACGTTTTTGTTGGGATTATTTATCATTAATTCAGCGTACGCCGTTAAACTCCGCGTCTCGGTCAAGGCCGGGCTTAAGTACGACCCGATTGCCCTTCACGTACAACCGAGCGAAAAAGTGGAACTACTTTTCGACAACGTAGACGAGATGATGCACAACTTCGTGCTAGTTGCTCCCGGTTCTCGCCTCGAAATCGTGGAGTCCGCCATCGCCCTTGGAGCGGAAGGTCCGATTCGACATTACGTTCCGGAATCAGTAAGCGTGATCGCTTCAACTCAAGTAGTCCTCCCCGGCAAGAAAACCACCATCACTTTTGTTTCACCTGAGATTGAAGGAGAATATCCATACGTATGTACATTTCCGGGACATGGATTCATAATGTACGGCACCCTTTTTGTTGCCAAAGAGCGACCGACTAAAATGGATGAGCTTCTGTCCAAAGCCGAAGATGTTGCAAAAGCTGAAAACCTCTCTGACCTTTCTCCATCAAAATCAGGCTTCGCAGTAGTTCATCGAACTTTTATGCCCGACTCATCCCCAGCGGCTATTGCCGTCGCTTTGCCAGGAGGTCATTCCTATTGCTGGGATGCGGGAACATGCTTCCTTCGCTACGCATGGCGTAACGGTTTCATAAAGAAAAACGGGTCTTTTGGGCGCTGGAGAACACTTCCCACGATAGAAGGGCGAGTTTATTTAAGAGAGAGAAATTTTCCGTTTCGTTTTGTGGGTGACTCAGAAAAGAACCACGAAATCCATTTTCTGGGCTACCACCTGATAGATGGTATTCCTCAATTCCGATATACATACGGAAAAGTCGAATTCACCGAACTAATCGTGAAGCTACCAGGTAAAAACGGTCTATTACGCAAATTCAAAGTAAACAACTCTCAAGGAGGCCTTCTATTTCCTATTCCGCCGGATTCAGGCGTCAATACCACCTGCAACAAAGGAACTATTCAAAAGGGAATGCTTCGACTAAGCCCAGAAGAATCTAAAAGCTTCTCCATTACGCAATCAGAAATCCCTCGTAAAGCACCCGTGTTTCATTTGAGCATGAACGACCTCATCGCCAGCAACAATAGAAGAGGTATTCTTCATCCGGGAGCTATCGGACAAGCTTGGCAGTTTTCAGGCGGAAAAAAGATTACGCCAGCTCAACCCAAGGGCGATTTCAGCTCTGGTGCAGGAGTCTCGACATGGGTGCAAATAACAGATCCCAAACGCCCGATCTCTTCAATTATCAGTTGGGAAAAAGGTGGAAACATTCAATACTCTCCTTCCCAGAAAGCATTCTTCTTTAATACCACCTCCTCAGAAATAGACGATTCTCCTAACGGACTGGAAGCTGAAAACGCCAAATTCAAGGGCCCCAAAAAACAGGCAAGCAATCCCGGCCATCACGGATCCGGGTATCTCGATTTCGGCACCGAATTCGGACAATACGTAGAGTGGAAGATCAGAGTTGAAAAAGATGGAGAGCATCAGCTTCGCTTTCGCTACGCAACAGTAGATTCCAGACCTCTGCAACTGAGCGTTAACGGAGAAGTGGACCTACTAACCCCGACCCTACCCTTCGCTGGAACTGGCAATTGGACGACCTGGAAGCATCAGGTGTTTAAAAGGCAATTCACGACGGGCGAATACTTGGTTCGACTAACTTCGGTTGATAAAAACGGGCCAAACGTGGATAGCTTGGAAATCATCTCACCCGGCTCAAAACAAAAAAATAAATCAAAGTCGCCAACTGAACCCAAATCCTCCGAAGCACCTATCATCGACGGCAATTGGCACCATGTGGCCTTGTCTTTGGACCAAACATCCGTTCGGCTTTATCTCGACGGAAACCTTCACGTCAAACGGGATCTCGAATCTGGAGAAGGACTGCCTATCGGCAATGTCAGTATAGCTTCCAAAACCTCTCATCCGAAATTCCTACTAGACGAATTGAGCGTGTATGAAAGACCCTTGAGCTCGGTAGAAATCAAGCGCCTCAGTCAACTGGCAACCGAACCCGTAAAATGAATCAAGCACTCTGCGTATTTATTTTCTGCCTGGGATTGCTTCTCTCCTCGGTCAAAGCCAAAATCACAGATTACTATTCTCTTGATAAAGTTGAACCGCCCAAACTGTTGCTCGAGCGCTATGGCATCAAAGGCACTCAGACAGATGGGCTGTCATTCATGCCTGACGGTCGCTTAGTAGCCTGCTTTGTCGGCGGCGAGGTCTTCACCTTGCGTCCCGACACCGGCAAGTGGAAACTGTTTGCCGACGGTCTACACACACCACTGGGGGTCGTGGCTTTGAACAACCGAGAAGTGATGATCGCCCAGCGTCCCGAGCTAACCCTTCTGAGAGATCTCGACGAAGACGGAAAAGCAGACGAATACAAGGCTTTCTGCGATGACTTCGGCATATCCGGAAACTACCACGAATTTCATTTTGGACCTGTAAGAGACAAAGCGGGCAATTTCTATGTCTCACTCGGCACGGCTTCGAGCGGCGCCGACGTGCGGCACGAGAAGAGAGGCGTTTTTGACAAACGCAGTTATCTTCAACGGATGTATGCCTGTGTTCCTTATCGAGGGTGGGTTCTCCAAATCACTCCTGAAGGTCGAATGAACCCGTGGGCATCAGGTTTGCGAACCCCAAACGGTCTCGGCTTTGACTTAAAAGGTAACCTATTCGTAACGGACAACCAAGGCGACTGGGTAGGCACAAGCAAGTTGCATCATGTGCAAAAAGGCAATTTTTACGGACATGCAGGCAGCTTAATTTGGGAGAAGGACTGGAAAAGAGACAAACCGGTAAGCTTGCCGGTTTCGGAGTTGGACGAACGTAGAGAAACGGCTGCTGTTCTATTCCCACATGGCCTTATGGCAAACTCTCCTTCGCAACCTCTCGTCGACTCCACGCAAGGCAAGTTCGGTCCATTTGCCGGGCAGTTGCTCGTCGGCGAAATGAATAAGGGGCGAATCTTGCGAGTGATGCTCGAAGAAGTCGGCGGCAAGGTTCAGGGAGCTTGCATACCTTTTTTCGATGGCAATGGATTGGCTACCGGCAACAACCGACTGTGCTTCTCTCCCGATGGAAAGACTCTTTGGATAGGTCACAGTGCCCATGGCTGGGCGGGAAACCAAGGTATCCAGACTCTCACTTGGAACGGACGAACACCAGCGGACGTCTTAAGAATGAACCTTTCGAAAAAAGGCTTCGACCTGACTTTCACAGTGCCGATGGACAAAGCAATCTTAAGTTCTCCTAAATCTTACACGATTAAGAGCTACGCCTACAAGTTCCATCAAGGTTATGGATCTCCCCAAGTCGGAGTTAAAAATCTAAAGGCAACCCAAGTTACTCTTTCGGAAGACCGCAAAACAGTGAGGCTCCTACTGCCCGAAATGCAGGAAAGGCAACTTTACGAAATCTCACTGGAGGCTTTGAAGACATCAAAAGGTGAACCGCTCGCCAATAACCTTATCGTTTACCACGCACACAATTTGCTTCGGTAATTCTCCATAAAGGCATGCCTTTCATGGGCTTGACAATTATTGAAACGGCATTAACGGTGCAAGTGGAAGATAAAAGACTATGAATCGTCTTACCCCCCTCTTGGTACTTACCGTGCTTGCACTCACATTCACGGGTAATGGTGTAGTAACATTATGTGGACTGCTTTCTTTGCTTGGTTCCGAACCACACTATCATGAAGAAAGTTTAGGCAACACCTTTTGCTTTGATTCTGGAGGGCATGCCCATCATCACGAAGAACAACCCGTTCCTTGTTCGGACTACTGCATGATCGATCTTCCAGAAGCAACTCTATTCAAAGTTCAGCAGAACAAACATATACCCTTTTTTTCCATCCTACCGTCTCGAGGTATGGTAGACAGGCAAATTGCCTTTAGAGCATCTACAACTGGATACTTACTAGGACAATTAACCTACCATACCCAAGCGAAAGATTCCTCGCCGCCTTTTACGGGAAGATTTCTTCTTTGATCTCTTGGGTGATTCGCCTCGTTCGGATTAGGCGTGAGGTTCAATCCTTACGGTTCAATTTATAGCATAAAGCTTAATCCTTTTAGGACTTTAAATTCTATCAATACAAAATAGGAAATCTCTTCGGTATTGAAAGCATCCTTTTCTTACTTATGAAAACTTCAAAAGATCTTATATATTCAAAACCTATCGCTCTTATACTTTTGAGCACTCTGTGCATGGCTACTACCACAGGGAAAGAAGTTTTGTTGCAATCAACGAACGATGCCATTCGGATGGCACTCCTTCACAACCGCGACTTACGGGTAACAGAACCCGACGTGGAACAAGCGGAAAGGCGCTTGCTTCTTTCGGGTAGACTTTCCAACCCGAAATTGGAGTTATCCTCAAAAGACGATTCCATTGGAAACGATCAAAATCAGGGGAATTTTGAAGTAGCGATAAGGCAAAGCTTTCCAATCTCACCTCGGTTGAGTCGTGAAAGAGAATTACGAAAACGACAAGTAAGTTTAGCGGGGGCGAAATTTGTGAAACATGCTTGGCGATTGGCTGCCGTAGTCGATAAAACTGTAATCGGCTTAATCGCCACAAAAGAAAGGACTGAGGGGCAGAGAGCGATAATTGAAATCAACGCCGAAATAGTAAGCTTCCTTCAAAAGCAAGTCGTCATTGGGGAAGCTTCCGCACTTGATTTATCGCAAGCCGAACTAGTAGGTCGGACACTAGAACAGACAGTCATAAAACTGACCTCTAACAAAAAACAAGAATCCATTAAACTTAAGCAACTGCTAGGAATGGAACCCGATGATGAATTAACCCTCGAGAAAAAACTTGGACTACCTGCAGAAGAACCGAAAAAGCATTTGTCATTTGAGGAAATACTAGAAAGACGAGCGGACTATTCTCTAGCGTTAGCGACGATCAATACAGCTTATGCAGCGGTAAACTTAGAAAAGTCAAAACGTATACCGGATGTCGAAGTAAGCGTTTTCATTGAAAGAGAGCGGTCATTCTTCCCGACCGAAGGACTAAGCCATAATACGATGGCGGGACTCGGAGTTTCCATTCCTATTCCTTTCCATCAAAAAAATGCGGACATTATGGAGCAAGCGAGGTTTGACCGCATCAAAGCCGAAAGAAAAAGCCAAGCACTGAGATTTCGAGTCCGTAACGAATACGCTCAAGCCTTAAGGGGAACCAAAGATTCTTGGCGATTAGCCAAAGAAGCATCGGGTGAAATATTGCAATTGGCGGAACAGAACCTAGCCGATTTTCAGTCCGCCTATCGCCAAGGGCAAACCAGTTTGCTTCAAGTGCAAAGAGCGCAAGAACAGTTTTTGAAACAAAAGAACACAGCACTTGAAACAATTGTAAACTTCCATTTGACGAAAGCAAGGCTGAGAGAGGTAATGGGGGATTACCCTGTTCTGGAATCTATTCCAGAACAGGTTTTGCCCAAAAGATAAAATACGCTTATCCTATAAAAATGAAAATACCATTTCTTTTGCTACCTTCATTGATTCTCTTGTCGTCAATCTGGTTATTCAGTGAAACCAGCGACCCTACAAATCAGGTAAGTCGGGCCGTGACTCTAAACGAAACAGGTATGCGTAATTTGCGCATCGAGACAGAAGTGGCAAAGAAACGCGTCTTCGAAAGTACAGTCTTTGCGATTGGCCGGATAGAAGAAATTCCCGCCAATCGTTCCGTTCTCTCTACAAGGATTGCAGGACGAGTCATCAGCCTTAGTGCGTACGAAGGAGACTGGGTCGAAGCCAACCAAACCCTTTTAAAGGTGGAAAGCCGGCAACCTGGTAGTCCGCCACCGACAATTGAACTTCGGTCTCCTAGGAGCGGCATAGTCGTGAGATCCCATGTGCGAATGGGCGAACCTGTGGAACCTGAGCTAGAACTGTTGGACGTAGCGGATCGCTCCACCTTATGGGCAATAGCAAAAATCCCCGAGTCCCAAGCCGCTGCAGTTAACATCGGGGCATTGGCCCGAATTCGAGTGCCTGCTCTTGGCCAGAGGGCTATCGAGGCTCACATGATTCGCTTCAACCTCGAAGTGGATCGTAGTGCGGGAGCTCTCGAAGGTATTTTTGAAATCAACGATCCGGATGGAGAATTAAGACCCGGAATGCGAATCGAATTCTCCATAGTCACAAGTTCTCGGAAAAATGTCTTGAGCGTTCCAAACTCGGCCGTGCAAGGAGACCCGACCAACCGGATCGTTTTCGTCAAGGACTTCGAATTGCCAAATGTTTTTTTGCCGGTGCCGGTAGTTCTTGGCGAAACTAATGACGGGTATACCGAAATCGTGAGTGGGCTATTCCCCGGCGATGAGATTGTTACTCATGGTTCTTACCCGCTTGCATTCGCGGGTAGTGAAAATGGACTGTCACTCAAGGAAGCCTTGGACGCAGCTCACGGGCACGAACACAACGAGGACGGTTCGGACTTGATTCCAGGAGAAAAAGAAGGAGGGGGAAGTAACGAGCATCACTCTCATAGCCATCATCAGTTAAAAGACACATTCGCTCTCGTAATTATGATCTATGCAGCAGCAATGACTTTACTAACGGCACTCTTGGCACAGCGCCTGTGGAGCAAAAGAAAAGATTCGATTATCGTCTGAAGACAATGCTCGACAAACTAATAGGTTTTTCTCTCTCCCAAAGGACACTGGTTCTCGCACTGGCGACCACCTCGTTGTTTCTTGGGTCGAAAAAGGCTTTGGAATTGCCCGTAGACGTACTCCCCGACCTAACAAAACCGACCGTTACACTGCTTACCGAAGTTCCGGGATACGCTCCTGAAGAAGTAGAGCAACTAGTGACTATACCACTCGAAAATGCACTCATGGGAGTAACTGGGATGGATCGCATTCGTTCAACCAGCGATGTCTCGCTTTCTCTAATATTCATAGAGTTTAGTTGGGACATGGATATTTATGATGCCCGGAGATTTGTTCAGGAACGCCTTGCAAGCGCGGCATCCGAGCTACCTGCGGGGATACGCCCCCACCTAACTCCAGTCACCTCACTAATGGGGGAAATAATGCTAGTGGGATTGAGAGACGCAACTGGCATCACAGAACCACAAGAACTGCGAACCATAGCTGACTGGGTGGTGACAAGGCGTCTTCAAGCCATACCCGGAATAGCTGAGATTCAAACCATGGGAGGAGGGGTAAAACAGATACAGGTGAGCCCAAACCCAAAAAAAATGCTCAGGCACGGAATAAACTTTGAAGAACTGCGTTTCGCGGCAGCTGCTTCGGTAAAGAACACTACGGGTGGCTTTCTTACGGAAGGAAGTCGAGAAATCATGGTTCGCAATCTAGCAATGACCAAAAATCTTGATGCCATCGGAGACGTAGTGGTTACTTATCGTAACGATCGCCCCATTTGCATTCGAGACGTAGCAGAAGTTTCTTGGGGCGTCGAACCTATGCGAGGTGATGCAGGCATGGGCGTTTTTACAGACACTGTCAATCGCAGCCAAGCCCGGAAAGGTGACCCCGGAGTGATTATGAGCGTTAGAAAATCTCCAGGTTTCGACACTCTGGACCTAACTTCAAAATTAGAAGAAGCCTTGAATGAATTAATGCCTTCACTACCGATAGGCACCGAGATCATTCCTCTTTACAAGCAGGGCGACTACATCGACCTCGCCGTCGGAAATCTTGAACAGGCTCTTTGGGACGGAGCTTTGCTAGTCAGCATTGTTCTTTTTTTGTTTCTACTCAACTTGCGCATCACCCTAATCACTTTGGCCGCCATTCCTCTTTCACTTGCGATCACTGCATTGGTTTTTGACGTTCTCGATGTTGGAGTAAACTCGATGACCCTTGGCGGTTTGGCAGTTGCCATTGGGATGGTAGTGGACGACGCAATAGTGGACGTTGAAAACATTTTTCGACGGCTGCGAGAAAACTCCAATCGTTCAAACCCCGCACCAAAAATAAAAGTCATTGCAAACGCTTCTAGCGAAGTCCGATCATCCATATTCTATGCTACACTTTTGATTGTGCTGGTATTCCTACCTCTCTTCGCATTGAGCGGAGTGGAAGGAAGATTGTTCACTCCCATTGCCATTGCAACAATCGTAAGCATGACGGCATCTTTCCTAGTATCTCTAACGGTCATTCCAGTGCTTTGTTACTACATACTACCAGAAAAACTCTGCAAAGCTCGAACCGAAGAAAGTTTTCTCAGCCGATCGATTAAACGGGCTTTTGCCGCAACTTGGCTAAGATTCTCGCTTTCGCAGCCATTCGTAGTCGTTGCATTGATCTTTGGGCTTCTTTGTTTCAGCTATAATTCCTTCAGGGAAATGGGCGGTAACTTTCTTCCACCCTTCCAAGAACCTTCTACCTTGGTCGCGATGACAACAGCACCTGGCACTTCGCTCGAGACCACAACCGAACTAGCGCATGTAGCACAAGAACTCCTCCTAAACATATCGGGCATAAAAACCGTGGGATTCCGAGCGGGGCGAGCGGAACGCGGAGATCATGTCGTACCGGTTTCAACCGTCGAATTCGATATCGAATTCGACAAATCATTGGAGTGGAAGCAAAAGGAACTGATTGAAAAAATTAGAACTGCAATGCGTAGCATTCCCGGAACATTTAGCGCTATCAGCGGACCACTAGCAGATCGTGTGGGACATATGCTAAGTGGTGTTTCCGCAAAAGTTGCAATTAAGATATTCGGTCCGGAACTAAGCGAACTACGTAGCATCGGTTCCCAAATAACAGATATCGCACGCAGTATTCCCGGACTTGAAGAAGCTAGAGCGGAACAACAAGCTTCCGTGCCTCAGTTGCGCATTGAGCCGAACTGGAAACGAGCCCTTGCCTATGGTGTCGCACCCGGGGACCTAAACGAAGAGCTCGCCACCCTAATGGCGGGAGAAAAAGTCGCCGAGATCTACGAAGGCACTCGAAAATACGATCTTGTGATGCGACTTCCAAGGCAATGGAGAGAAAACCCGGAACTCCTCAAACAAACGTATGTAGATACTCTAAGCGGGCAAAGGATACCTCTCGAACGTGTAGCCGACATACGAGAAGCAACAGGACCGAACATGATTCTCCGAGAAAATTCCCGCCGACGCTTCGTCGTCTCCATCAATCCAACGACAGAAGACCTCAACGCTGTAGTCGAGCGCCTCCAAAGAGAGCTTAAGGAAAAAGTTAACTTGCCCAAAGGTTACTCGATAGCGCTTGAAGGAGAATACCTAGCTCAACGAGAAGCCACCTCCGCAATATTGTATGCTTCAACGATTCTCCTCATAATCGTTATATTTCTCCTCCATGGTCACTACCGAAGCTTCCCCTTGGTATTTCTTACTCTTGGAATCATTCCTATTTCTCTTGTCGGCGCCGTGCTCTACACAAAATACTCATTAGACAACGTAAGTATTGCCACCTTAGTCGGATTTATCGCAGTAAGTGGGATTGCCGCTCGCAACAACATTATGCTACTCACCCACTACTTACACCTAATGCGTCACGAAGGGGAAGGCTTTACTCGAAAAATGGTGGAAAGAGGTACAATGGAACGATTGGCTCCCATACTAATGACGGCTCTGTCAGCCGGGATAGCACTTGTCCCAATACTTATGGCCATCGATGAACCGGGAAGAGAAATTCTTGGGCCCGTTTCCACCGCCATCGTGGGAGGCTTGATCACGTCCACTCTCCTCGGTCTCGCGGTCACGCCGGCTCTATTCTATGCATTCTGTCGCAAACCAGTTGAATCGATACTTGCAAAGGATTTAAATCCAGACACTTGATTTAATAAAAAAGAAGAACGACGAACAAAATTAGAAGAATTTAGGAATGAAGCAAATAACACGGAAAATTTTCATGCTCACGGCGACACTGGCTACCATTCTATGGTCATCTTGCAATGATGACCATGGACACCCGCATGACGATGGGCATGGTCACCTTCACAATGAGCAAGGTGACCACCATCACTCACAACCCCACGACCACGCAAAATCCCAAAAAGAAAGTGGTTCCAATGGCGGACGGCTCATCACCTCGGTAACGCCTCACCTCGAATTCTTGGTCAAAGAAGATCTAACAATTCGCATATCGGCAGTGACGGACGGAAAGGTCATCTCCATCGCCGATCAAATCGTCACCTTAATTGGTGGAAACCGATCAAACCCCACCTACCTCGAATTCTCAAAAGACGGCGACTCTCTAATCTCAAATAAATCCCTCCCAAAGGGCAAAGCCCTTCCTGTCATCGTTACAATTAAAAGTACTCAAGAATCCGACCCAATAACAGAAAAATTCAATTTGAACCTCAGTCCCTGTAATGACTGTGACTTCAAGGAATACGCCTGTATTTGCGAGCACTAAGAACTTTAACCAGATATTTTAAAAGTCTCTAGTTGAGAACGCATCGCGTGGATCTCACTGACCAAGCATAGGCAACCACTTGCGAATTTCGCCGCGTTCGCCTCTAGCGGAGTGGAGAACCCAAGCTTCACCGGTCTCGGTATCGACTTTCACTAGGCGCTTATATAGAAAAGGCTTTGCATCTTGGGAATAATACTCTGCGCTAACGATTTGAAATTTACCGTTATCGTTACCAGGCATAGCAAAGCTCGGAGGAGGGGGTATACGAGTCGGTAATTTTGGCGGTGTAGATGGCGGTCCTCCGGACGGTGGTTGCGAAAGCTGAGCATGGGCGACTAGCCATGCTCCTAAAGCCATTCCGAAAAAGGTGAAAATCTTGGTTCCTTTGCTCATAGTTATTTAGATTATTGAGTTAATGAGAAGACAGATTCTGTCGGCAATATACCAAAAGACCCAAGCACCTATGGCAACTGGCTTTTTGCCTTGCGAGAACAGTTGATCGACCCTAACTATTTTAAGCTTTTTCCCATGCTCCGAGTACTCGTATCCACCACGTCTTTCCAAGATACGCCAGGCGAACATCATCAATTGCTTGCCGACGAAGGCTATGAACTAGTCTGTGAACGTGGTCCGCTACCGGAAGAACGAATGCTCGAACTGGCCGGCGACCTCGATGCCTTCCTGTGTGGAGACGACTCAATCACCGCCGCCGTAATAGACAAAGCACTTCCGCGACTCAAGGTAATCGCCAAGTACGGCATAGGCATAGACAAGATCGATATGGAGCACGCTACGACAAAAGGAATTCCCGTCACTTTCTGCCCTGGAGTCAACCATACGACGGTAGCAGAACATACTTTCGCCCTTCTTCTGGCACTAGTTCGAAACTTGGTGGAGGAAGCCAACGTAACCCGAAATGGAGAATGGATACGTCTGACGGGGAACGAGATCATGGGCAAAACCATCGCTATCGTGGGTCTGGGCAGAATAGGAAAGGAAGTCGCCATAAGAGCAAAAGCCTTCGGTATGGAAGTAAAGGCCTTCGACCTTTACTGGGACGAGGAGTTTGCAGATGCTTACGAGGTAAAACGCTGTTCCTCGCTTGGTGAAACGATGGCAGGTGCGGAAGTAGTTTCTCTACACGTCAACCTAACCTCTGAAACTCGTTACATGCTGAACGCCGAGAGTATCGCATCCCTTAAGGATGGGGCCATCGTTCTCAACTGCGCAAGAGGTGAGTTGGTGGACTCATTCGCAATGCTTAATGCTCTGGAATCGGGAAAGCTAGGAGGCTACGGAACCGATGTTTTGGAAGAAGAACCTCCCGCGCCAGATCACCCGCTTTTATCCGCCCCAAACACCCTAATCACTCCTCACATCGGCTCTCGCACCTATGAGTCGATACAACGTCAAGCAGGCATGGCCGTTCGGAATCTCATCCATGTGATGAAAGGCGAACAGCCATTGGCTCAGGCAAACGACGCCCCCATTCCTTCTCTTACTACCTAAAGCGATCACAACTAATTTTCCCTTTTCTCATGGAAGACACTTTTTACGTCGTTCCCCAAGAATCTCACGATTCCCTCGTTCGAAGCGTTTTTGAACACAGGGGCTTTCACCCAGAGGAATCATCAGCAGCCGCAACCTTTGCCGCTTATGCCACTAAGCACGGCATTCGTACGCACAATGCGTTAAAGGCTCTCCATCTGGACGAATTATTCGGATCGACCGTGGGGGGATGTACTCCTGGCGCAACCATTGACGTAAAGGAAAGCCGATTCGACGCCTGCCAAACTTGGAATGCCAACAAAAAGCTCGGCCAAGCCGTTGCCTATCAAGCTATAGAAACATGCATCGAAATGGCGGATAAACATGGTTCAGGTACCGTGGCGATTGACAATGCTTTTCATTACCTTTGGGGAGGTGGTTACGTAATGGATGCCGCCCGAAAAGGATATTATGCCTATACAAACTGCACCTCCACTCTCGCCGAAGTCGTTCCATTCGGAGGTAAAACGCCAACTTTGGGAACAAACCCTCACTCATGGGGCTTGCCGACGACAGAAGCGATAGGTTTCCCAGTAGTCGTCGACTGGGCGACCTCAGTCATTGCCATGGGTAGAGTTCAACAGCTCAAAAGGGAAAACCAACAACTTCCTCCCAACGCTGCAGTAGACGAAAATGGACAACCTACCACCGACCCGAATGCAGCCACCGCACTACTTCCTTTCGCCGCGCACAAGGGATACGGACTGGGACTACTCAACGAAATCCTTGGTGCCATGACCGGGGGTTCTCTCTCGACTATTCGCGGCATTCCGGGAAACGATCAGGGTGAAAAATATTGCTGCAATTTCTTTTTTCAAGTGATTCACCCGGATGCCTTCGACGCCGGGTCCTTCGCTCACCAACGTACTCAAAACGAAAACCTCAAGGCGGTTCTTGACGATATTCTCAAAGAAGGAAACGAAAACTGCCTGATGCCAGGTCAACTCGAAGCTCGATTCGCCGAACGCTCGGAACGAAACGGCGGACTATTGTTCAGCGAAAAAGAGCTCGATGAGTTCGACGAAGTCGCGGAACAATGTGGCTTGAAAAATTGGGACCGCAAAAGATTTTTAGTGGCTTCTTGAAGCTAAGACTAAAATTTGAAATCCAGTTAAATCTATTCCATATTCAGCCAAACAAACTCCAAAATGTCAGTTTTAGATATACGTCCTTTAGAAGAATGCCGATGGGATCTTGTTTCCCTCGGCGAAATCATGCTTCGCCTCGATCCGGGAGAAGGTCGAGTCCGGACAACTCGCGCCTTTAAAGTATGGGAAGGTGGCGGAGAATATAACGTGGCGCGAGGTCTACGGCGTTGTTTTGGTTTAAATACCGCCATCGCAACAGCATTCGCAGACAACGACATTGGCCGCCTGATCGAAGATTTCATACTGCAAGGAGGAGTAGATACTGACCTCATACGCTGGGCGCCTTTCGATGGCATTGGACGGGATGTGCGCAATGGCATCAATTTTACCGAACGCGGATACGGACTCCGGGGTGCTGCAGGCACGTCGGATAGAGGAAATACAGCCGCCTCTCAAATGAAACCCGGGGATGTCGACTGGGAAGAGATTTTCGGGAAGCAAGGTGTGCGCTGGCTACACACTGGAGGTATCTTTGCAGCCCTTTCCGAAAATTCCGCCGAGGTCGTCATCGAAGCAGTTCGGACGGCACAGAAACATGGAGTCATCGTCTCTTATGATTTAAATTACCGACCCTCACTGTGGAAGTCAATTGGTGGGCAAAATAAAGCTAGAGAAGTCAATCGTCGCATCGCTGAATACGTCGACGTAATGATCGGCAACGAGGAAGACTTTACCGCTTGCCTCGGATTCGAGGTAGAAGGTTTGGACGAAAACATATCCAATATCGAGGTCGACAAGTTTAAAACAATGATCGAGCAGGCCGTTACCGCTTTTCCCAACTTCAAGGCTACCGCTACCACCTTGAGAACAGTCAAGTCAGCCGGAATAAACGACTGGGGGGCTATCTGCTGGGCGGACGGAAAATTTCACGAAGCCACCCACCGGAAGAATCTTGAAATCCTAGACCGCGTGGGAGGCGGAGACAGTTTTGCATCTGGCCTCATCTACGGGTTTCTCGCCACGGGAAGCCCACAAGAAGCGGTGGAATACGGGGCCGCTCACGGAGCTCTTGCCATGACCACTCCGGGAGATACTTCGATGGCAACTTTGGATGAAGTCGAGAAACTTAAAGGTGGAGGCGGAGCCCGAGTCGTACGCTAGTTGAAGAGCACACTTAAACCAAAAACATGAATTATCTAGAAGAACTTTTTAGCCTCTCGGGGAAAACTGCGGTCGTAATTGGAGGTACCGGTGAATTGTGCGGGGCGATGGCCACGGGACTGGCAAAAGCAGGGGCCGAAGTCGTTGTAGTTGGCCGCAACAAGGACAAGGCACAGCAAAAAACCAATGAGATCGAGGAAGCAGGAGGGTCGGCTTACTTTGTGCCTTGCGATGTGGGAAAAACCGAAAGTTTACAAGACCTTCTCGACCAAGTGGTGGAGAGGTCAGGCAAGGTTGACATATTGGTAAACGGGGCCGGAATAAATTCACCGACACCTTTTTTCGACATTCCCGCAGATGAATTTCAAAGGATTTTCGAAGTAAATCTGAAAGCCGTATTTCTTGCCTGCCAAACCTTCGGTAAACACATGGTGGAACGTGGAGAAGGGGGAAGCATAATAAACATTGGTTCAATCTCAGGACTCAACCCTCTGTCCCGTGTCTTTACTTATTCCGCAACAAAGGGAGCCGTGCACAACCTCTCCAAAAACTTGGCAAGAGAATGGGCGACGCAAAAGGTACGAGTTAATGTCCTGGTCCCTGGATTCTTTCCCGCCGAACAAAATAAAAGGGTGCTGACTCCAGACCGAGTCGAATCAATAATGAGGCACACTCCGATCGACCGTTTCGGCAACAAGGATGAACTTATTGGGGCGACCCTACTTTTGGCATCCGAAAAGGCGGGGAGTTTCATAACCGGTCACGAGTTAATCGTTGACGGTGGATATTCCGCGATGACGATCTAACCTTCTTACGGATCTGCGATTAGAGCGACATTAGCATAAATCAATACAGTTGCGGTTGGCTCTCATGCGCCACCGTTGTTGTTAATGTTGTCATGAGTAAAAGCAATATTTCTGAATCTGAGTTACTAGTGAGGAGAGTTTTTTGAGATTTAGCACCGCAAATTTTGCAAGAAGTGCCTCAGTCCCTCCGATCAAAAAAGAATTGGTCGGACAATACGATCCAAAGTCTTCTTACAAGCCTGGTGAAAAAAGAAGTACTGAAAGAAACAGCCAATACTTCAGGCGTTCGAATCTTTTTCATAAGATCTCGAGTGAGGAATGCATTCGAGTCGAAAGTGAGTCCTTCCTAGAGCGCATTTCCGGTGGAATCGACAAACCACAGTTGGTCAATGGACATAAAAAAGCCGTCGGCTTGCCCAAGCCGACGGCAGATAGGATAGGTTTCCTAATTGTAGCAAGTACCGACAACAATAGTCGGGACTGCTTATTTCCGTGCACTATTAGAATGGACTCAAGAAATTCTTAATTCAATGAAAACCTTGACTTATTTCACTTTTAATACCACCTAGCACAACATAATAGGTTACATTAGGTTTTCCCGTAAAAAAACAACCCGACCCCCATAAGTAACTCCGCTTCATGGACTTGTAAATGCACTATTCTTCAGCCTGAACAAAGACAACAGCTTGCAACCAACGATCTTCTTCCTGGAAAGGAGATCCAAGACACTGCCAACGGCCTGATGAAACAAAAAGATATCCCTCAGTGTCTTTGTACTCGCGTTCAAGCAAATCGTTCACCTCAACACATCATTCCCTTAAGCTTGAAGCACGGATAATCTTATATTTTCGCTGAATCAATCTCATGCCGCAACGTTGATTGAGAAAGTAATGAGCAGTCCATAGTAAAAAGTTGAGTTATTGCGAAAAGATAGTTTTCATCGAAATTGGCAGTGAAAGCATTTAGCCTACTAGAAAACAAGCATAGCTATTCTTTTCGGGACTCCCGCCTTGCACTTCTTTAAATTTCCATTCAACAACCTTAGAGACTTTTTTTGAATCCAAAATTCGATTAACGACGAAAACTCAAACCTATATGGCTACTAAAACCACTGAAAAAAGCAAGACCCAGAAGGAACTTACCGGGGGCGACGTCAAAGCTATCGAGGACCTGCGAGTTTCCTACGAGGATATCACCTCGGAAGTGGGCAAGATCATTATCGGTCAGGATGCAGTCATCGAGCGAATGCTAACCTGCATGTTATCACGCGGACATGCCCTGCTCATGGGCGTTCCCGGATTGGCGAAAACCTTGTTGGTGAACTCTCTTGCTCAAACGACCTCACTTAGTTTCGGTCGCATCCAGTTCACGCCCGACTTGATGCCCTCGGACGTCACAGGAACCGAAATCCTTCAATCCACAGGTGAAGGTCTAGAGCGTGAATTCGTTTTTGCTAAAGGACCTCTCTTCGCTAATGTAATTCTGGCTGATGAAATCAATAGAACACCACCTAAGACTCAGTCGGCATTATTGGAAGCCATGCAGGAAAAAAGGGTGACTGTTGCCGGTAAACACCATACTTTGCCCGAACCGTTTTTTGTTTTGGCTACGCAAAACCCAATCGAACAAGAAGGGACCTATCCCTTGCCTGAAGCACAGCTCGACCGCTTTATGTTTCTCATTCAGGTGGAATATCCCTCTCGAGATGAGGAAATCCGGATATCCCAAGAAACGACGACGGGGAATATTCCGAAATTGAAAAAGGTAATTACTGGAAAGAAACTTCGCGAATTCCAAGAATTAGTGGAGCGAGTTCCGGTACCTGACCATGTGCATGAACTGGCCGTGGACTTAGTACGCAGAACCCGACCGAAATCCGATGAATCCCCTGCTTGGTTGCGAAAGTGGGTACAGTGGGGAGCTGGACCAAGAGCAGTACAATTTCTGATCCGTGGAGCCAAGGCTCGAGCCGTGTTGCATGGGAACTACATGGCAAGCACGGAGGATGTCGAAGCTGTGGCCGAACCCGTTTTATTTCACCGCATTCTAACCAACTTCCATGCTCGTTCGGAAGGAATGACAAGCTCGGAAGTAGTGAAACGACTCATCTCCGAGGCTCGCAAGGAGAAACGATGAGCAGACGACGCAAGTCCTACCTCAAGTACTTGGACAAGGAGGCTATTTCCCGCATAACCTCGGAACCCTTGCTCACTCCTTTCCCAATGGAAGGGAGCGTATCCGGGCATCACAGAAGTCCCCACAAGGGTTCAAGCGTCGAATTTGCAGAATACCGAGAATATGTGGCCGGAGAAGACCCCCGTAGAATGGATTGGCGAGTATATGCCCGTTCTGACCGTTACTACCTCAAGGAATTCGAAGCAGAAACCAATCTGCGCTGCTACCTTGCCCTGGATTGCAGTGGCTCCATGGGCTTTGGAGCGACTGAAAGTAAATTGGAATATGCAAAACGACTGGCCGCCACTTTCGCATATTTAATTATCGGGCAAGGTGATGCTGCCGGTCTCTTGGCCATTCGAGACAAGAAATCTTTCGAATTACCCGCGAAACGCAACCCGGCTCAGGTCCAAGAAATACTAGAAACGATGGGGCCTCTCAAGCCGAAGGGCTCCCCTTCCTTAGTAGATGGTCTCCATGATCTAGCGGAGAGAGTACGTCCTCGAGGAATGACGGTCGTGATATCGGATTTTCTAGATGAACCAAAAGACTTGTTAGATGCCATACACCATTTGCGCGACCGTCGGCACGACGTCGTTTTATTTCACCTCATCGATCCCCAAGAAGAGGATTTCCCTTTTGAACGCCCGACTCGCTTCGTTGACTTGGAAGGAGCGGGTTCGCTGATTACAGAACCTGCAGTAATCAGAGAGCAATATCTTGAAAGTATGCGGATTCATCTAGAATCAATTGCTCAAGGTTGCCTTGCTTCCGAGGCTGACCATCGCATAATTCGCACAGACTTGCCAGTGGCGGAAGCATTGGACAAGTTTCTAGGCGAACGCTCTGCAGGCAAAGCCGCATGATCAAGTTGTAAAACCGAAGCCCGTTCAATTTAAGTTTACATTAGGAACATGACATTCCTTCAACCTCTAGCCTTGTTTGGGTTGCCCCTGGCTTTGCTGCCGGTAATCATCCATCTGCTGAACCTACTCCGGCACCGATCGCAACCATGGGCTGCCACTCGCTTTCTTCTACAGGCAAGGCGAAGTTCATCTAAACTTTCGCGTTTAAAGCGTTGGCTTACCTTATTACTGCGAGTATTAGCCTTGATGGGTTTGGCTTTTGCTCTGTCTCGGCCGATGACGGGTGGAGATTCAATATTTTCCTTTTCCTCCGGAGCACCTGAAGCGATAGCCTTAATATTAGACCGATCCGCGAGTATGGAAACGAAAACAGGAGAAGGGGCATCAAGCAAAAGGGAACTCGCCTTGAAAGCTCTGGAAAATTTTGCAAAACCTTGGACAGAAAGCAGAATCGTCTTGGTCGATACCGCCTTGCGAGAACCCGTCATACTGTCCGATTTGTCCACCCTCGCCGATCCTGCCATGCAACGATACCTCGGCTATACCGGAACTGCGGCCGACATACCTGCCACTCTAGCAACCACTCTAGACTGGCTAGAAGAAAACGGCGTGGCCACTGCCGAAATAGTCATTGCCTCCGACATGCAGGAAAGCAACTGGAAACCTGAGGGAAGCGAGGACGTCTTTCGGCGATTAAAGAAAGTTCTATCGGTAAAGGAAGGTTCATGGCGCACAAGAATTCTAGCCCTTGAAGGAGAAGTTTCCACAAACTCCTCCATAATCGGTGAAAACCTCATGCGACGGGACGACAAGCTCAATCTTCTCGCAGACCTTCAGCGCAGACCGACTGGTGATCTTCCCTTGCGAATCACGGCCAATCTGGATGGTATGAAGCGTGAACTTACGGCCGAGTTCAAAGGAGAGAGATTTCTTTGGCGTTCCGCCATACCTTTGCCGGAACAGAAAAACCAAGGCTGGCTTTCTCTAAATCTTCCACCCGACCTGTACCTCGCCGACAACTCTTGGCATTTTGCATACGGATCCGCAAATCGCCCACATGCCGCAGTAAGAGCCGACTTACCCATTGCAGGGCGAATTTTGCGAGCAGCTGCAGCCAACGAAAAAGGAGTGTCTGCCGATGTCCTACCCTCATCCAACTTAAACAAAGACGATTTCGCCGGCAGAACTCTGATCGTCATCCAAGGAAACCCTCGGACTCCACAAGAAGCCGAACTATTGAAATCCTTCGTCAATGAAGGAGGAACTCTACTGTGCTTTCCTCCCAATTCAAATGAAGGTGCTGCAATCGACACAATACAATGGCAACCGGTAGAAAAAGCTCCTGACTCCGAATCTTCATTTCGCGTCAATGCCTGGAATGAAAACGGCGGCATTCTCGCAAATGCTTCCGACGGCACTCGCCTCCCCCTAAATGAATTATCAACCACTACTCGCAGGATTCCAATTGGCTCCGAACCTTTGGCTTATTTTTCAGACGGCAAGCCATTCCTGTCTCGCAAAATCATAGGCAAGGGAATCATATACTTATTTTCCACTCTACCTACAGAAAAATGGTCCGGTTTGGCAAACGGTTACATTCTCGTCCCGGCGATTCAACGCTTATTGGAAGAAAGCACAGCCACTCACTCGCCGGCGCGTTCGCTGGCTTGCGGTTCTTCCGAACTTGCTGAAGCAAACGAAATAGAATGCCTTGACTCCCGGGAGAGAAAAAAACCGGCGTTGCACCCAGGAGTCTACCTTATCGACGGAAACATAGTAGCTGTAAATCGCCCGCAAGAAGAAAATTCACCTGCTCTTTTAAAACAAAAGCAAGCTGTGGATTCTCTTGGCAATGATTACGTGAGTTATCAAAGAACAGAGGCTTTGAGCAATCAATCCTCTCGCGCTGAGATCTGGTCCATGTTCCTTTACCTAGTTCTCCTTTTACTACTTGGCGAATCCCTCTTGGGATTACCCGGATCCATCAAAAAAATGAAAGGAAAATCATCTTGATCGATTTTTCGGAATGGCGGCTTGGCTGGTCTTGGCCGGTGCTACTGGTAGTGATTGCCGTTATGGCCATCTGCCTACGCCTTTGTATTCTTACTTGGATACGTTCAGGAAGAAAAAAATCCATCGCATGGCTGGAAGCCCTAAGGTTTATTATCGTAGGTTTGATTCTGTTTACGCTGGCGAACCCTGAGCGCATCGAACTCATAGAAAGGGATTCCGAACCCGAAATACTCCTACTGGCGGACGCTTCCGGGAGCATGAATACACGCGACGTAAAAGACTCCAACGGAACGATAATCACCCGTTCGGATTGGGTGAAAAGCTCATTTGCTCAACCTTGGCGAACCGAACTCGAAAAGACGGCTATTGTTTCTGAACTACCTTTTTCTTCAGCAAGCGGCAGCGAGGCCACTGACCTCTCGCTTCCCTTGAAGGAAGGACTTGACCGAGTTTCAAATCTAAAGGCTGCTTTATACTTTACCGACGGAGATTTAAACACCGGTCCCTCTCCACTATCTCTCGCGGGTCGCTGCCGAACTGCCGGAGTCCCCACTTATGTTGTTCGAGTCGGCAAAGACAAACCTCTACCCGATCTCGTTCTGGAAGACTTCACTGCACCTTCTTTTGCTCTCCTCGATGAAAGGTTAACGATTAGTTACCGTATTTCAAACGCCTTTCCCGAGCGAATAGAAACTACTTTAGAGCTGATGGGAAACGATGAACAAGTGGCCATAAAACCGATCATAATACAAGGAGGCGAGGAAGTAAGCGGAACCATGTCCTGGCTGCCTACGATGAAAGGCGATATGAGGTTACGGGCAGTGGTTAAAGAACATACGGGAGAAAGTATTCTCGAAAACAATACCAGAAAGCTCGAAACTCGAATTGAAAGCAAGGTACTCAAAGCCCTCATCGTAGATTCGTTTCCAAGATGGGAATATCGATTTCTACGCAACGCTCTTGAACGAGACCCAAGAGTCGACATGAACTGCATTCTTCTCCACCCCGGAATGAATCCCGGCAACGGACGGGGATACCTTAGAGAATTCCCGGGCTCACCTGAAGAACTAGCCCCTTACGACGTGGTATTCATTGGAGACATTGGACTGGAAGAAGGAGAATTGAGTGAAGATGACTGCGAGGCATTGGCCAACCTTGTCCGCCTTCAAGCATCCGGGGTCATTTTTCTTCCCGGCCGGCGAGGGCGTCAAACCAGTCTTGCCGAAAGCCCCTTGGGGGACCTTATTCCAGTTACCTTCGATCCGACTAAACCGAGAGGAGTGGGCACCTCCAACTCTTCGGCTATCACACTTACAAAAAAAGGCCGCAATCACTGGCTCACAACTCTTAGAGGAGCGGGCGAACCTGATGTCCGATTCTGGGAACGACTCCCGGGATTTCATTGGTCCGCCGCGGCCCTCAAGAGCCGACCCGGTTCCGAAGTCCTTGCAGTACACTCGATATTTAGAAACGAATGGGGACGAATGCCGGTGCTTGCCATTCGCTACGTCGGAGCCGGCAAAACCCTCTACCTAGGAAGCGACTCGGCATGGCGATGGCGTCGAGGAGTCGAAGACAAATACCACTATCGCTTCTGGAGCCAGATAGCCCGCTGGATGGCACATGGCCGGCATCTTTCGGAAGGAGACGGTATGAAAGTCATCCATAGCCCGGAAAGGCCAAAGACAGGTGAAAACGTCTACCTGCGTTGCATCGTCTTGGACAAAGACGGTTTTCCCCTCAAAGATGGCCCTGTAGAAAGCATGATTGAGCATCCTGGAGGAGAAAACGAAAGAATCTTTTACGAACCTGCTCCTGAAGGAGAAGGCGTCTTTCTCGCAACCTTTCGGACGCGTCAATCCGGTCCGATCAAAATCAGAACGGAAGTCACAAAAGCCGATCGTTTTCTGGAAACCAACTTGCAAGCAGAAAGTAATGGCCTGGAACGACTTGGTCGACCGGCTCGAACAGGAGACCTTCGCGAACTTGCAAGACTCACCGGCGGAAAATACGGCCTTGCAGAAAACCTAGAAAGCATCGTTCAAGCCATAGCCGCCCTACCAGCTCCGGGGCCTCTTGAAAGAATTCATCGCCTAAGGACTGATCTTTACTGGGGATTATTCCTTTGCGCATTACTCGCAATTTACTGGACTGGCCGTAAATTCGCAGGAATGATTTAACCATGAAGCAAATAAGCCAAAGACACGCACCCTTGCCTGAAAGCCTTCGGCGAGCCACCATTCACTTGGGGAAAAGGGTTAGCAAGCTAGCCCATACGCGTGGCTTTAGTGCTTGTGCTGGTTGCCTGCTGGCATCTTGGCTCGTTTTGTTTGCCAGTGATCGATTATGGGATACGCCCGGCATCGTTCGCATTTTTCTAGCAGTAGCCGGTTGGGCGGGGGCGGCCTTAATGTTTTTGGCATGGTATCGTGGCGGCATTCTCCTCCCTCGATCGGAAATCCATTTAGCAAAATTACTTCGGAGCAAATTCGGCGGACCAGGCGATCGTTTCCTAGGAGTCCTCGAACTTGCTAGTCGCTCCCCTGAGGAAACACGTCATTCCGAGGCACTATTCGAGGCTGCCGCGACAAAAGTGGAGCAAGAAATCAGTAGACTGGAACTTGATGAAGCGGTCGACGTCAGACCGGCAAGGCACGCCCTAACATTCTGCGCAGGAGCAACTCTTATTGCGGGAATAATAAGTTTGATGCTCCCGGAAGTCGCTCAAAATGCATGGGAGAGATGGGTCACGCCGTGGCACAACTCCCCTCGCCTTACCTTGACCACACCGGAATGGTTTCCTGCTCAAACATTCTGCGCCCGAGGCGAACCAGTGCCGTTGCGTTGCATTCTTTCAAGGAATTCTCGCAGGAAACCGGAAAAAGCTGTCCTCATCTCACCTACCGGCCAAGAGTTTATCGCAAATAGGAATGGTCTTATTTACGAGTTTGTTCTCCCCGGACAATTCGAGCCCAAAGACTGGGTGCTGGAAGTGGGAGACGCGAGGGCTATTCTTAAAGTTACGCCATTGGAACGCCCGCGCATCGAACGACTGGAAGCCGTCGTAGACCTCCCGAGCTATTTAGATTACCCGAAAGAGCGAAAGGCCATTGAAGGAACGCGAATCAAGGTGGTAGAGGGCACTCGCCTATGTGTGGAAGGTTTTTCAAAGAGACTCCTCGATCAAGTTGGCGTTAGTTCTAAAAGAGCCCATTTCGAAGTTACCACAGACAAGAAAACTTTCGAGATCGAGTTCGGGATTGTCGAAGAGTCCTTTGACTCCCAAATTAGATTCACGGACGTTTTCGGTCTTTCCGCCGCAACGTCGACAACGCTTTCGGTGTCCTCCATCCCGGACGATGCGCCACAAGTTGATTTCGAAAACTTGCCGGGCGAAAGCGCGATTCTTGAAACTGAAACCTTGGATCTTCGAGTTATCGCAAAAGACGACTTCGGCATCACAAACCTGGAGCTTCATCTCGGGGTTCATGCAAGCAATGGACAAAGCCACGACCCCGACAGACTTTCAAAAAGGGAGGAAAAGTCCACCGACGCCAAGACGCTGGATCTTGCCTTCCCATTCGATCCATCTTTTCTCGGACTCAANGGTGGAGACGTTGCAATCCTGACTGCCACGGCGGTTGACAGAGCCCCTGACAGAGANCCCTCCGTCTCCAGAGAAATCATNCTTAACGTCGTAGGTCCTGANGAACATGCAGAAGCCGTTCGTCGACGGATGGAGGAAATTCTAGCCCAAGTNTCTGAAATCGCNAGAGAAGAGGAAGCCATTATGCTGGAAAACGTTCGNCTATCCGACGAAGCTTTNGATGAACTCGACGAGCGCCAATCGGACAAAGCATTGGAAAACTTAGCTGAATCGCAAAGAGACAACGCTCGAGATCTCAGAGAAACGGCGGAAGAAGGTGCCGAAACCCTCCGGGAAGCCCTACGAAATCCTCTTTTTAATGAAAATACTTTAAAGGAATGGAGCGAAACACTCCGCAAAATGGAGGAGGTCGCCTCGAGCGAAATGGCAAAGGCTGCTCAAAGTATAGACCAAGCAAAGGCAAACCCTTCGTCCGCCAAGCCCAATTTGTCCGACGCAGAACAATCCGAACAAGAAGCGCTGGAAAGCTTGAGAGATATACTGGAACAAGCAAACGAACAGCTTGACGATCTCGAAGCGCTAACGCTCTCTCAAAGGTTGCGACAGGTCCAAAAAACCGAGGACCGTCTTGGCGAGGTTCTGGTGTCCTACTTGCCCAGTACAATAGGTCAACGCGCAAAAGCTCTGCCCGAAAAACAACTCGAGATACATATCGAGCTGGAGAACTCGCAAATTGATGCACATGTTGAAACCGAACTTCTCCAAGGAGAAATTAGCCGTTTCCACGAAAGAACAGGGCGGCAAAACTATGGAGAAGTCGGGAAACTCATGGAAGAAGACGGCGCTGTCGAGGGTTTGCGAAAAGGCTCTGAACTGATTCGAAATAATGTCGCATTTGCCGCACTTGACAACCTAGACTATTGGGCGGAAAAGTTTAAAGAATGGGCCGACATGCTGGAGGAAGAAGAAGAGAGTGGAGGTGGAGGTGGCGGTGGAGGTGGCGGTGGTGAGACCAAAGATCTCACAGCGCAGCTCGTAGCCCTTCTTCGAATTCGAGAAAAACAAAAGGCAATTATGGGTAAAACAAAGTTGCTTGAAGATCATTTCGAAAAAGTTCTCCGCAAGGAACGCTCAAACCTTCTCGTGGAAAACCAGAGGGAACTGATGACCGACCTGACCGAGGTTCAAGTGGATATGGCAATCGAAGAAATCAACCCCATATTTGATGATGCGCACACCTACATGGCCTCTTCCGCCTCGGGATTGGAAAAAGAAAATTACGGAGAACCGACCACACTAGCGCAAACACAATCCCGCGATTCCGTCAGCGATATAATAAACTTGCTCATTGAAGCAGCCCAATCAGGTTCGCAAGGTTCTTCCGCAGGAAACTCGCAAGCTCTTCAATTCCTCCTGAGTCAACTTTCCGGTCAAAAACCCGGACAAGGCAAAGGCATGATGCCCGGACAAACGGGTGGTGGCAGCCAACAAGGGGGAGACACAAACCAAGAGCACGCGACCGCTCTGGGCGATGCCGATGGCATTTCTCCCGGAAAACGCAAACCGCAACAGGCTGGAGGAGCATCAGGAGTACCACCGCCGGAATTTCGCAGAGCCATGGAAAACTACTTTCGGCAAATCGAGGAATAGTAATCGTGAAAAGCTGTCTTACTCTAGTTTTTATCTGGGCTGTTCTTCCCTGCATTAACCTAAGTGCGCAGAAATTGTTCGAGGAAGCCAACGACGACCTTGTGCGACAAATCGACAGGATGTACAAAAACGGTCTGGGATACCTGGCCAAGAGCCAATCGGACGGAGGTAACTGGTCCGATAATTCCTACGGTTCCGAAGCAGGAGTCGTAGGTCTTGCAACCTTGGCTTTGCTTGCCCGTGGAGATGATCCGGAATTCGGGCCCTATCGGATAACGGTTAAACGTTCCTTAGATTACATACTTGCCCGACAAGACAAGAAAACCGGCTACATTGGCTCATCCATGTACAATCACGGATTCGCGACTCTTGCCTTGGCGGAAGCCTATGGCATAACAAACGACCTCCGACTAGGCCCCGCACTACAGCAGGCGACCGACTTGATCTTGGGGTCGCAAAAAGGCAATACAAAGGGTGGTTGGCGATACGGTCCTGAAAGCAAAGATGCTGACACAACAGTTTCCGGCGCCCAGATGGTAGCTTTGTTTGCCGCTAGAAACGCCGGACTGTCCGTACCCGAATCAGCAATTGAAAAGGCAATTGAATTCTTCATCTCTTGCCAAGATTCCAGCGGTGGGTTCGGCTACACGTCTAAAAGCGGGCCAAACCAACCCCGGTCTGCCATTGGTTGCCTCGTTCTAGCCCTATCCAAGGATACTGATTCAAAACCTTACAAACAGTCCGTTAAATACTTAATGGAAAATGCCGCACACGACGGCCAAGGCCATAAATTCTACAGCCTCTACTACACATCACAGGCAGTCTTCCGAGCAGACCCCTCACTCTGGCGTTCCTGGAATTCCAAGAATGTTAAAAAACTTCTTGCCTCCCAATCTGACGACGGCAGTTGGAACGGGAATTACGGAAAAGCTTTTTCCACTTCTGCCGCACTGCTTTCTCTAGCGCTTAATTACAGATACCTTCCGATTTACGAAAGATGAAGACATTATCTAAAATTCTTGCAGAAATAGTTCTGCTTACCGCCAGTTTCTCGATGGCATTAGGTCAAGAAGTCAAGGTTGCGCCGAAACTCCGGTTACAGGCTGAGGCCAAAACGGTCATCCGATTAAAAGTCGATGCTCCTATCGACGCAAAACAGAATGCCAAAGCCTTTCGAATCGAACTCAACGCCGAACCCCAAGCAGTCCAAGTTAAGGCAAAGGCTGAAGTCTTGATGGAAAGAAATGGAGAACGCATTAGAATAGTCGAGGCGCCAAATGTTTCATGGAACCCTAATAATGCATCCAACAACAATGAGGCTTCACCTGAAAAGATCGACACATTGGACAGCCTACGACTCTTCGACGGTTCACAATTGAAAGGGCAATTAATTGAGCTAACAGGTAATCGTCTTCTCCAATGGGAGAACGAATCGGCTGCCAATCCACTGTCTTTTCGCTTTTCGGCCGTCGACTCGATCGTACTTGCACCGCGTACCGCTCCTGAAAAAAAACAGATTGGTGAAAACGCCGGCAAAGTCTTGATAAAGTTTACAAACGGAGATCGTTTAAGAGGTCAACTTCACGAAATCGATGGAAAGACAGTTGCGGTTCAAACTGATTTTGCTGGAGTATTGAAAACACCAAGAGAAAAAATCAGCTCAATCATCCTCTTGCCGCCAAGTCACCAAAGCCTATACGATGCCTCGTACGGATTTTCCGGTTGGAAAGCGAGTAGCAAGAACGCTTGGAGATACGAGGATGGTGGACTTGTTACCTCTGCTTCTGGAAGCATGAGTCGGTTGCTGCCCGAAAAAGAGGCCGTTGAAATTGAATTTCAGGCTAGCTGGGAACGCTCTTTTTATTTCCGCGTACAGATGTTTTCGGATAATCGGTCCACATCCAGTTCCAGTAGGTACGGGAGTATCGGCTACGACTTTTCATTCTCCAACAACAGGCTTAACCTCCAAGTCGCCAAACGAAAAAAGGGTCGTCTTACTCGAGAAACCATTGGTTCGGCAGAGATCAAAGATTTGTTGCGCATGAAGACGGCTCGCTTTCGGATTTTCGGGAATCGAAAGTCTAAGAAATTCGGCGTTTGGGTAAATGATCGTAAAATGGCCAGCTGGAAAGATGGTGATGAGGAATTCATTCCAATTGGAAACACAGTATCTTTCTATAACCAAGGAGGCAGCTCCTTTCTTCGTCTAAATGAAACCTCGATTTCTGGTTGGGAAGGCGACTACACTCCCGTCGAAGAACCTGCCGAAAAAGAGAAAAAAACCACTCAAGTAACCTTGGTCAACGGAGATTCCACCGCATCCGAAATAGGCACCTTAGTCGATGGAAACCTCCAACTGAAAACAAAGCGAGGCACTTTTAATACGCCAGTTGAAAGAATTCGCTCCATATACTTTCCTCAAAAAGAAGAATTAACAACCAAGCCGTCGTCAGAACGGATATGGTTAACAGGCTCTTCAGGTAACCTAGCCCTCAACCTTAAAGAAATTCGGAATGGTATAGCCAAGGGGGAAAATCCCAATTTCGGACTAGTGGAAATTTCCATTTCAAGAGTCCGAAGACTGTCCTGTAACATTCATTTGCTAGAACTTGAAAAATACTTGGCTCAACTACGATTAGCTCGGAAGGCACTTGATGACCGTAACCTTGAAAACGCCAATCAGATTCTGCAAAAAACGAACCCGGCGATGAGAGGATGGCTTTGGGGTCGCCTAGCCTTTCATGCAAAAGCTCTTTCAAGTAGCGAAATCCTCAGCTTTGCGCCCCACCCCGAATCGGGACTCGCCGGTGCTGAATTCGCAGAGGACTCCGAAACAATTCTAACGGTTGGCAAGGATGCCACATTTGGACTTTGGAATGGGCACGCACGCCTAGTCTCGGGAAAAATAAAGGGAAGCGAAAGCCTCCACGGCGAGCTTGGACGTTTTCCCAACGAAACTCAAAGATTCACAACAATTTCTCGGGATTTCTGGCTTGGACAGTTCGAATTAACCCAAGAACAATACGAGAAACTCGTGGGAGAAAATCCAAGCACTCGAAAATCTCCCAAGTTTTCAGTTGAAAAGACATCTTGGTTCGATGCCGCCGAGTATTGCAAGCTTCTCAACAAAAAGTTTCCGCCTGGCAACGGTTACGTATACCGTCTCCCGACTGAAGCCGAGTGGGAGTACGCCTGCCGAGCGGGATCAACCGGTCCCTTTACAGGATCATCGATTGCTTCGATACCCAACGACGACATTGCCTACTCCGAACACCTTTCCAAGATAGCTTGGTTTTCGGGAAATTCCAATAATGCTCCCCATGCCGGCGGAAAAAAAGATGCTAATGCTTTCGGCCTCCACGACATGCATGGCAATCTCTGGGAATGGTGCCTCGATCATGTCGAATTAAACAAACAAAACATGCTCAAGAGCCGAGTACCCGGTGCAGTAGACCCTTTTGTAACGAAAGGACGTTGGCGCTCTCTACGAGGCGGTTCTTTCAATGTTGGATTCAACCGATGCCGGTCGGCTTATCGCGGAGCCAACGATCCGGGAGTCAAGAGGGACGATCGAGGTTTTAGAGTAGCTCTCGCCCCAGATCTCTCTCCGGACGCTAATTCAACGAAGGTGAAAATTGAAAAACCATATTTAATTCAAGAACTCGGACTGCGTCTAATGCCGATTCCGGCAGGATCTTTTCTATTAGGTAGTCCGGAGAAGCTCCCTGGAGGATGTGCAGTAAGTGTACCCAAAACGGATCTTATTCTAACCGGAAACGTAAAGGGTGAACTCTACCTTTCAGACCTCGCTGGAAGAACTCCGCGCAGTTTAGGTCAAAAATTACCATCAGCGGTAACTGCAATGGCGGCATCACCTGAAGGCAAACATCTATTGGCTGGTTGCAGTGATGGGTCGACTCACCTCTTATCCCTTTCTGATGGTAAAAAAATCGCATCTTTTTCTGATCACAAATCCCCCGTTACAACAGTAGCGTTCTCCCCAAAAGAGGATCGTGTGGCATCCTCCGAGCTAGCGGGTAAAGCCGTAATTAGAAAACCTGATCCCAAAATTAACCCAGTCTTCCTCAAAGGGCATTCCGCACGATTCGACAATATTGATTTTTCTCCCGATGGGACCAGAGTTATCACTTCCGGACCCGGTGCTCCTCCCGCCCTTTGGAATAGTGCGGACGGTGCCTTTCTTCTTTACTTGCGGATAGAACTGGATGATGTCGTAACCGCTCGCTTCGCACCAGATGGACAAGGTGTATCTGTGGCCTGTCGATCCGGTCGCATTCTATTTTGTGAAACTACCACTGGACTCACCTACAACAGGATTACTCTTCCGGGAAGAGAATTAGCCGATTTACATTACTCTCCCGAAGGCAATCGCATGCTTGTGGTTACGCAAGAAGGGCTTTGCTCGATTCGAAGTATTCCACAAGCAGAAGCTATAAGAATTGTTGAAAAAGACGGTTCACTTACAAGTTCTCCGGATTACTACTTCGATCTTGCTCGGCATAACGCCTCCCCTTCCTCCCTTCCTTCCACATTGGAAACATTTTTGCGCAAGCATGGACAAATGATAGACGGCGAAACACTGCCCAAAAGTTGTACCCGATCTCCCGACAATGCATGGATTCTAACTACCACCGACGGCGCATTGAGGCTGTGGCGCTCAGAAACGGGAAAACTAGAGGCCAATCTTGCCGAAAAGCTATCAGCCCCATTCGAGACATGCGCATTCTCTCCCGACGGACTATTCGCAACGGGTCGCCTTACAACCGGACAAATTCTTGCTTACCCCGCCTTCCCGCAATCCGATAGCGCCAAGCCGGATCTATTACCTACCGCTGATGTTATGCGTTCATGGTTCAACTCATCTCTTCCTCGCTAAGCTCTGCGACAAAAGGTTTTGCTTTTTAATCCCTGCCAAGTTGCATTTTTGACAATAACTAGCTTATATTGGGGTATACTTAGCCCGACTTTAAGGTTTAAGGCATGAAGAAGAAGCAGCAGCCAGAGCCCATTCAATACCGAGTCACGTGCCAAGCCGGGGAGGAAACATAACACCTGCAGTCAAATATTTCATGGCCATCTCAACGGAACAAGCCTTGGAAATGTTCGTGTTTTCTTGTCGGAACCTAGAGCCCAAAACAGAAGTTTTAGATTTTTCAGAATGGAATCGATGATCGGAAGGCTGGAGTAAGATATCGGAGGAAGTTACCTTATCCGTATTATCTGAATAGTAACGTGCCAGTTTAATGGGACAGCTTCTAGTTTCAAAAGTAAAAATCCAGAATGAAGAACTGGATTTATTTTGGATTTGAACATACGCCAAACATCAGGAAAAGCCTCATCATTTTATTGTTGAGTCCAATTAAAAGCTCTCTATTAACAAAAACACAATCGTTCATTTATTTGCAGCACAAAACAAGAAGTTACTACCGCTAAAGATGACTCGATCGTTATATCATATTTACCAGAAAGTAATTCTACAACTAGCTGGTGTCTTGACTTTATTTTCTGCTTCCTGCGGTGGACCTGCTCCCCCACCACCGAACGCTCCGCCACCTCACCCAAACTTGTTTTCACCCACGGGCAATCAGACTTCACCGAGCGCAAAAGTACAAGTGCCCGGATCAACCCAAATTTCCGATAAAAAAAGTTTGGTAACCCTTGAAGCTCTTGGAGACGTTTGGATCTTGGTACAGAATGCTCAAGGAGTGGAATTGCAATGGCAAAACTTACGTAAAGGTGAGCGTCTACCGATTGCCAAGCAAGGATCCATCTCCATCACTTCATCAAATGGCAAAGCTCTTAGAGTGCTGGATCATAAGGGTAGCTCTTTAAGGGAACCTTCGGAAAACGAAGGAATCAATATTGTGCGTCTTCCTTAAATGAACCAATAAAGATTTTCAATTTTTTTGAACGGATATTAAAAATCCCAGTCTGTAGTAATGACGAAAGTCAGTTTGTTTCAGTCTAGTTTGTTTTTCTAAGCCAGAAAGCGCCAGGATTTTACTCCTGGCGTTTTCTTTTTTAAAGACACGCAAGCCATTGCTAAACAATACACTTTGCTCAAAGAAGGTAGATAATTCTAATAAGAAAGTAGATTTCCTCAGAATCTACTGAAGCTTGCGGAAAAGAGGTAAAGCAGGAGAAACCGAACTGCGATCAACCTCGGTACTCTCATCATCCGCTAAGGGTCTTTGCTCCAAGTCGACGGAAACATTCGAGCAAAGTCCACGAGTAAACTTTAAGTTTAAGCGACTCCAATCATAGGTGATACTTGTCGCTTCGTCGAATACAGCACGTCGATACCTCCAAACCACTAGATTACCATCTTCGGAGTACTTTTCGTAAGGAATACCAAACAAAGTTTCGATTTCTAATCGATTCCTACCCAAAACAAAAATGCCCAAATTGCCCTTTCTCAAGACAGGTTCTGATTTAGAAGAACTTTCGGAATCCTCATTTTCGGAAGAGAACTTGTTGCCGTTGCATCCGATCAAAAAAATGCAAACCAACAGATTAAAAAAAGGAATTTTAAAGGCGGAACTCATTGGATGGAAAGTATTGATTTCTACAATATGACTTCCAAAATCCATTGCGAGCCTCATTTAACGGCTTGCCCTGATTGACTTTTGAATGATGTAAGTGTATTATGATTAATGGCTTTACTCACAAAAAAGCTAAAAAAGAATTTGATTTCGGTAGGTGAAATCATAGAGGAAAACGCTCAGAAAAACGGACAAGTACGAATTGGGGAAATAATCTTAATTAGAGAAGGTCGTAGGCGTTCTTTTGAACTCATTCAACTCAACCCGCATAATCTAGAACCAATCCGACGTGGAGACTTATGTCATTACAAGCGGTTTCGACTAAACGAAAGTCGGTGCAAACTCCTTGACAAATCAAAGTTTGAAAAAAAACGCTCATTTCGTATCGGCGACGTCATCTGCAAAGTTTACGTCGATCATTTGAGATATGGTCGCATAGTTAATTTCCTCCACCCCGACGGTCTTCTAACCACATCCCACGAACACGGATACAACGGGAAAGATTTTCTCGAGTGCATAGAGATTTCCTCCCAGTCCGGACTTTCTCGAAAAATAGACGCGGAAGGTAATGCAAAGCGCTTCATTACCAACCCTGAGCGCTGTAAAATCTGTAAAGTCCTGCCCATGGATAAAAAAGGGGGAATACGTATCGATAAGCCCATCCCAACCTAAGGTTACAAGTCTGAAGGACTTAGAATGGCGGAGAGAACGGGATTCGAACCCGTGGAAGGACGATTAGCCCTTCACCGGTTTAGCAAACCAGCGCATTCGACCACTCTGCCATCTCTCCTAACTACTGTTCATTAGGTATTTACGAAATTCGTCAATCGTTGACACTTAATTGTCATTGACAAGAAATTGACAAATTTGCAGGCTGAAACAAGCGATTTGACCAGCCGTCTACCAAAGAACAAGAACCGAAACTCATATGCCGGAGAACAAGCGAAAGCAATCTGAATTTGAGTTCGTCTTGTCGAAGGTCTGCAAGCCCGCGCCCGACGAAAACAACCCGAACCGTCGGTGCCTCGATCTTCGCGGGAAGAGATTCTCGAACCTTTCGGGTCCTTCTCGTCGATTCTACCCCACAAAGGCGGAAGCGGAGGAGGAATTCAGGAAGATTTGGCTGAGCCTTAGGGACTTCGGCAGAAAGGCGAGCAAGATCGCCACCAGCGAGGACGACCTGAACGACTACGTGGCGGCCAGGGAGATGCTCCGAAAGGCGGGAATGGAAGGTTCGCTCGCGGACTTCGTGCGGGAAACTCTTCCTAAGGTGCAGCCCGGCGGTGAAGGT
>PCBO01000020.1 GCA_002730975.1 Opitutia bacterium | reverse complement strand
CCGAGGGCCGTGCGGGTCTTCTTGACGTCGCCTACCATGTAGTCGAGCAGGTTGCGCTTGAGATGAAAGTTCTTTTCCAGGTCCCCACCGGCCGCCACGCTGAAGAATGCATTGTAAGCCTTCTCCGGTTTCAGGATGATGGGCATGGACTTGTGGGCCGCCCTTGCGGAAATGTTCATCAGGGCGTCCTGAGCACCCGAAGCCATCCCTACCCCAACCCAGGGTAGGATACCCGGCCTGGCTTGTCCCAACTGGTAATCGATGGTGATGTCTTTGGGCGAGGTATTGGCCCCAGAAGTGCGGTATAATCCGAGACAACCGCCGTGGGTGGAATGTCCGCCGCCCGTGCAGCGGCCCGAGAGACCTTGCAGGATGGTGGTCTTGGACTTGAGCTCTTCCAAGGGAGCCAATCCCTTGGGCAACTTACGTTCGGCAAGGTCGAAGGTTTCGAATTTGTCGCGATCATCGTATTTCTGAAAAGGGATGCTCTCCGGACAAGCTTGCACGGCGTCGAATCCATTGCTCTGGATGACAAAGACAAATCGCGGGGAGCTTGTATTCCCTTCTGCATTGGCCAAAATACGCTGAGCCATGGGGGGAAGGAGCATCGCTCCCGATCCTAAAGATAAACCCTTTAGAATCTCTCTGCGTGTAGCTGTCATAAGCAAATCAGGTGAATGGGATTAAATAGAACACAAAAAAAAAGTTTGGGACAATCTTTAATTAAAGTTCCGGGGGAAATCATCCCCGGAAAGTGTTCTACGCTAAACTCTTTGAAAGAAAGGATAATGAAGTTAGAAAAAGCGATCAAGGCAAAGGTGTATTAGCCGGCACCGCGTTTTCGGGATACTGGCCCTTGAATACCATCATTTGCTTTTCCGATTCCATTACCACGAAAGATTCATCGACGCTACCGTCGTCACCACTAACAAGAGAAATATCAAGTTTGAGGTGCTTCGCTAAAAAAGGATAGGCAGCCATGCGCTTGGAAGTCCCATAATCGTGGCCCTCCTCCTTGAAATGGGCGTGCCCTAGCCGATCCTCTGCACCATAAAGCCCATAGACATGGCGAATGAATGGATACTCGTTCTCCGGAGTCTTCTGCGTCCAGTCCTTGCCATTAGAAACGATTAGCTGTGGACGGGGCGCGGTCAAGGCGGCGATCTCGGCATTATTGGTCTTGTGTGTCCGACTCCAATGAATAGGCATGCCGCTCTCACAAACACAACCTCCGAAGAAATGGGCGGAAACCTGGCAAACGGGAACGGAAACGGAAACCCGCTCATCCAAGGCCGACAAAACAAAGGTCTGCGTACCTCCCCCCGAACAGCCCGTCATACCAATTCGTTTCGAATCAACCTTGGGCAGGCTGAGAAGGAAATCGAGGGCTCGCATACTATTCCAAGTCTGCAACCGAAGGATCTCTGGAGTCTTCCGATGATTCCAGCCCACCAATTTGGAGTCTCCGTATCCAACCATGTCGTAAAGAAAAACGGCCGCGCCCATACGAGCCAGGACCGCGCATCGGGCTTGTCGCGACTCCCTGAAACGCCCTCCGTGCCCATGTGGACAAAGAACTCCGGCAAGAGGGTCCTTGAAGGCAGTCGGTCGATAAAGGGTACCCGTAACAAAATAGCCGGGCGAGCTCTCGATGGCCACGTTCTCGGCCTCGTACCCGTCGCGAACGCGTTTGTCCACGAACCGAGGGTTCAGAGGCGTGCGCTTGGGAAGCTTATCCAGCTTGGCCCCCGCGAGAATGCCTGCACGCACTTGAGCCCTACGCTTTTGCCAACTTTGCAGATCCGGGATAGATGCTCGAATGGCATCCAGTTCAGCTCGAGCCTCCTCGGGTTTCTGAGCATAGCCGACTCGAAGGCGCGATTTTTCGGCCGAGCCAACAGCAATGAAATAAAAGAGTAGGACAACGGGAAGAACATAGGTGCGGTGGATGGTCATGAGGTTTGTAGATTCATAACTAAAAATCATAGACTATGATTTTGCTGACCAAAGGAACAAGTACGTCCTTCTTGGCTTTCCGGTGGATCGGGTGTTCCAAATATTCAGTTAAACTTTTGGCATCTGCCACGACGATCAAGATGCCGACGTCGAAACTGTCGTCCACAATCGAACGGTCGCTCGGAATGACTTGCCCTGCCCGAGCTTCCAATACTCCTGGAATATTCCGGAAGGTTTTCGTGACCTCCACGATTCGCTCACGAGCCTCAATCTTTCCAGGTTCCTTGAGCCAACAAAGGACAACATGATGCAGGGCGTTCCCCTTGTAAGGTGGTTCTACTTCAGTGGTAACGCATCCGAATAGCAGTAAAGGAGTTAAAATTGATAAAAATTTCATTATGCACTTGGAAAAATTAACGGCGAATAAGATTTTGGAATTAATTTTGGGCAAAAGGCAAGAAGGCATGAGTGCAAGAAGAAGCAGGCTGAGGTTTATCCGTTTTCTCAAGGAAAGGATTGTCGTAGTAAACGGAAATTTTTCTAAATGGGAAAATTAGTAAGCGGAACTAAAAGGAATCCAAAGCGCTCCACTTGGATTCGATGGAGGCGGCCACTTAATTAAGCATTGAAGGGTGATTTGCACCCACCTCCTCACAAACCCCTTTGTACTTGCGATTATGATGGTTTTCAACTATACAAAAATCATTAAGTTCCCTGCTGAACAACCAGTGCAAGTAATAAAATCCTCAAGTGCATCTCATTTCGATTCTCTCCACACAGACCTCATGGAATCGGACGAATTGTACCAGTAGAAAGTCTTCATATTTTAATATTTATAAAAAGTTTTCCGATTTCTAACTGATCATGCAAGAAGAACTAGACACATTGGAGACACAGGAGTGGATCGACTCGCTGTCCTCCGTCATTCGCGAGGATGGCGTTGAGCGGGCAAAGTTTTTACTGGATAAGGTTTTTGAGAAGGCATGCCTTGCCGGAGTTGACATGCCGTCTGGTATCACTACGAATTATATAAACAGTATCCCGACCTCCGAAGAACCCGAATACCCCGGAGATATCGACATAGAACGCCGCATCCGCGCAGCTGTCAGGTGGAATGCGGTAATGATGGTTCTTCGAGCATCGGAAAAGAATCTGGAACTCGGAGGACACATAGCATCTTATCAATCGTCCTCGGTATTTTACGAGGTTTGCTTCAACCACTTTTTTCGCGCGCCCAGCAATGGTGATTCCGGAGATTTGATTTACTATCAAGGTCACATTTCTCCGGGCATTTATTCTAGGGCATTCGTTGAAGGTCGCTTAACTGAGTCCCATCTTGACCACTTTCGTCAAGAAGTCGATGGCGGGGGGCTTTCATCATATCCGCACCCTAAGTTGATGCCCGATTTCTGGCAGTTCCCAACGGTATCCATGGGCTTGGCTCCCATAGCCTCGATATATCAAGCTCGATTTATACGTTATTTAAATAACAGAGGTCTCAAGGATACTTCAAATCAGCGTGTTTACTGCTTTGTCGGAGATGGCGAAATGGATGAACCGGAATCAAAGGGAGGTCTTGCCTTCGCTGCCCGCGAAAAGTTGGATAATCTTTGCTTTCTAATCAATTGCAACCTGCAGCGCTTGGATGGTCCCGTAATGGGCAACGGTAAAATAATTCAAGAATTCGAAGGCCTCTACCGAGGTGCCGGCTGGCATGTCATCAAGGTTATTTGGGGAAGTAATTGGGATAAACTCTTAGCTCAGGACGGTTCCGGAAAATTACTTCAATTGATGAATGAGACTCTTGATGGTGATTACCAGACTTTCAAGTCAAAGGATGGCGCCTACGTTCGAGAGCACTTTTTCGGAAAATATCCTGAGACGGCCGCTCTCGTTGCAGACATGAGCGACGATGAAATCTTTTCCCTGCGTCGAGGAGGCCACGAAGCTTCAAAAATCTACGCGGCATTCAAACAGGCTCAGGAAATTAAAGACCGTCCGACTGTAATCCTAGCCAAAACGGTAAAAGGTCATTACATGGGAGATGCCGCCGAAGGTAAAAACGTCGCCCACCAAGTAAAAAAGATGGACCAGTCCTCGCTAGCTTACTTGCGAGATCGCCTAAGATTGGCAGATTTGGTTTCCGATGATGACTTGCAGAATTTGCCATATCTTCAACTGGAAGAAGATTCTACCGAACACAAGTATCTGCATTCCAGAAGGAAAGAGCTTGGCGGATACGTACCGAGCAGGATCGCCCGTTTTACGGGGGACTTGCAAATGCCGTCTCTTGAGGCCTTTGAATCCCTGCTGGGCGAGCAAAAAAGAGAAATCTCAACCACTTTGGCCTTTGTTCGGGCCCTCAATATTCTGTTGAAGGACGATGCTATCGGCGAACGGGTCGTACCCATCGTCGCAGACGAAGCCAGAACCTTCGGCATGGAAGGTCTGTTCCGTCAAATCGGCATCTATAATCCACATGGGCAAAACTACGTACCCCAAGACCGGGATGCAGTCTCTTACTACAAAGAAGACCTCACCGGACAGGTACTTCAGGAAGGCATCAACGAAATGGGGGCCATGTCTTCGTGGGTCGCCGCGGCTACCAGTTACAGTACAAACGATCTGCCTATGGTGCCCTTTTACATCTATTATTCCATGTTCGGCTTTCAGCGTGTAGGAGACATGGCTTGGCTAGCTGGCGACCAACAAGCCCGAGGTTTTCTCTTAGGAGCAACCGCAGGACGAACCACCTTAAATGGTGAAGGTCTCCAACACGAAGACGGCCACAGCCACGTTTTGGCTTCAACCATTCCCAACTGCATAGCCTACGACCCCACCTTCTCGTTCGAATTGGCCGTAATTCTCCAAGATGGCTTGAGGCGCATGTACGGGCCCGATCAAGAAAATGTTTTTTACTATCTCACCCTGATGAACGAAAATTATCATCAACCGGCCATGCCCGATGGGGCGGAAGAAGGAATTCGGCGGGGGATATACAAATTGTCAAGTCGCGATGGTGAAAAGTCGAAGGTTCAACTACTGGGCTCGGGCACAATTCTAAACGAGGTAATCAAGGCATCCGAAATCTTGAGTGAGGAATATCAAATTGCGTCCGATGTTTTCAGCATAACATCGTTCAACGAGCTGGCTCGAGACGGACAGGAAGTAGCCCGTTACAATATGCTCCATCCCGAAGCCGAACCGCGCTCCGCTTATGTGACAGACATTCTTGGGGAAGAGCCTGCCATCGCGTCGACTGATTACATGAAGAATCACGCTGAACAAATCAGGCCCTACCTTCCAGGCTCCTCCTACAAGGTTCTGGGAACGGATGGTTTCGGTCGTTCCGACAGTCGCCCAAACTTGCGTCGTCACTTTGAGGTTAACGCATCATACGTCGTAGTTGCCACCTTGCATGAGTTGTCAAAGCGAGGCGATGTGGAAAAGAGTCTTGTCACAAAAGCCATCGAAAAATTTGGTATCGACGCAGAAATCACCAATCCTCTCTTCGCATAGAGGGAATACGTAATGAGTAGCGACATTCATTTGCCCGACATCGGGGCTGATCAAGCCGAGATTACAGATATATTAGTAAAGGTGGGAGACGTAATCGATGTGGAGACTCCGTTGATTGCAGTTGAGGGGGACAAAGCCGCAATGGAGGTGCCTTCTCCACAGGCCGGGACCGTTGAGGAAATCAAGGTTTCCATAGGCGATGAGATTTCTACAGGGGCGCTGATTCTTGTTTTGACCCCGGCGGAATCCGAAATTCCTCGACCTGAAGATAAAGAAGAGTCTACCGATATTTCCAAAGCAGCACCGACGTCCGAAGACAGGGAAGTGCTTCTTCCGGACATCGGAGCGGATGAAGCTGAAGTAACACAAGTTATCGTGGGAGTAGGCGATTCAGTTAACGTCGATGACCCATTGATTGCGGTTGAGGGAGACAAGGCTGCAATGGAGGTGCCCTCTCCTTTTGAGGGAGTCGTAAAGGAAATTAAAGTCGGCCCCGGAGAAATGGTGTCTACAGGTGCCTCAATTATGCTTTTCGAGGTAACCTCATCGGCGACCGAACCCAAGCCCGCGGCACCCCCCGACGCCTCCCAAGCAAAGCCTCAGCCGGCTGTATCCATTCCAGCAAAGAAGAGTGCGAGCAAGCCATCTGAGACATTCGTTGAAAACCAGGAATATGCTCATGCCTCTCCGGTCGTACGTCGTATAGCGAGAGAGTTCGGGGTCAATTTGGCTAAAGTCAAAGGCACCGGCCGTAAAAACCGTATTCTCAAGGAAGATGTTCAGCAATACGTCAAGGAGGCCTTACGTCGTCTTGATTCCGGAGCAGGTGGATTGGATTTGCTTCCATGGCCGGAAGTGGATTTCGCCAAGTTCGGTGAGATTGAGAAGAAGCCCCTCTCAAGAATCCAAAAGCTTACGGGTGCCAACCTGCACCGTAATTGGGTTAGGATTCCCCACGTCACGCAATGGGATGAGGTCGATGTGACCGAGTTGGAAAGCCTTCGGAAGAAGCGGAATGGAGAAGAAGCCAAACGCGAGTCGGGAATAAAATACACAATTCTTGTTTTTATCATGCAAGCCGTCGCCAAGGCTCTGCAGAATCTACCTCCAATGAATTCNTCTTTGTCCTTGGATGGCAAAAGTTTGATTCTTAAGANGTANGTCGATCTTGGCATAGCCGTAGATACGCCNAACGGTCTTGTGGTCCCCGTCGTTCGTGGAGTAGACAAGAANTCTNCGGAAGAGCTGACCCAAGACCTGTTCGCTCTTTCCGCCAAGGCTNGGGAAGGAAAGCTTACAAAGGAGGAGATGATGGGCTCGAGCTTNACCATTTCCAGCCTTGGTGGTCTNGGGGGCACTGCCTTTACTCCTATTGTAAATGCCCCCAACGTGGGCATTCTTGGCCTATCTCGATCTGAGCAGAAACCCGTGTGGAACGGCAAATCATTCGACCCTCGTCTCATGCTGCCTTTATCTCTTTCATATGATCACCGAGTAATCGATGGAGCCGATGGCGTACGCTTTCTAAATTTCCTCAAGGAGGCGTTGAGCGAACTTTCAAATGAGACAGCTTGAGTCTTCGCAATGAGTAAGGAAATCAAGACACAGGTCGCCATTCTGGGGTCGGGTCCGGCCGGTTACGCAGCAGCCTTCCGTTGTGCTGACCTAGGGCTAGATGCGGTTATCATTGAACGTCACTCCACACTCGGAGGAGTGTGCCTAAACGTCGGGTGCATTCCCTCAAAAGCTCTCTTGCACCTTGCCAAGGTCATCAAGGATGCGAAATCCATGGAAGAGCATGGCGTCAGCTTCGGAGAGCCCGAAATTAACGTCAATAAGGTGCGCCAGTGGAAGGAAAAAGTAATTGGAAAGCTTACGGATGGTCTAGGAGGCATGGCCAAAATGAGGAAATGCCAAGTCCTCAACGGACAAGGTAAATTCACCGGGTCTAATCATATCCAAGTGGAAAGTGAGGACGAAACGACTTCCGTGAATTTCGAGCATGCTATTTTGGCAGTGGGTTCTCGTCCAATTGAACTACCTTTTATCCCGCATGAAGATCCTCGAATCTGGGATTCGACAGATGCCTTGGAGCTGAAGGAGATTCCGAACCGACTGCTTCTCATGGGTGGAGGAGTGATTGGACTTGAAATGGGAATGGTCTATCATGCCCTTGGCTCCAAGCTGGACGTCGTGGAAATGTTCGATCAGTTGATGCCTGCCGCCGACACGGATGTCGCAAAAACTTTCACCGGAACAATTGCGGATGAATATAACATCATGCTCGAAACCAAGGTAACCGCAGTCGATGCAAAACCTGAATGCATATCGGTAACCATGGAATCAACAGACGGCAGTAAGGAAAGTCGCGATTACGATGCCGTACTAGTTGCCATTGGTCGAACGCCCAATGGTCTATTGATCGATGCCGAGAAAGCGGGCGTAAAGGTAGACGAAAAAGGCTTTCTGAAGGTAGACAAACAAATGCGAACAAACGTATCGCACATATTTGCCGTTGGAGATGTGGTTGGCCAACCCATGCTTGCCCACAAGGGTGCTCATGAGGGGCATGTCGCAGCCGAAGTCATCGCCGGCAAAAAACATTTTTTTGATCCCAAGGTTATTCCGTCCATAGCCTACACGGACCCAGAAGTCGCATGGGTCGGCAAAACGGAACGAGAAGCCAAAGCCGAAGGCATAGAGTACGAAAAAGCCATCTTCCCTTGGGCGGCTTCAGGACGCGCATTGGCATCGGACTGCGCCGAAGGTATGACGAAACTAATTTTTGAAAAAGAATCCAACCGCATAATAGGAGGCGCGGTGGTAGGAACGAATGCAGGCGAAGTTCTAGGAGAAATCGGATTGGCCATTGAAATGGGATGCGATGCCGAAGATCTAGCATTAACCATCCATGCCCACCCTACCCTGCACGAGTCGGTTGGACTCGCCGCGGAAGTGTTCGAGGGAACGATAACCGATCTTCCCAATCCAAAAGCATCTAAGAAATAAGCTTTTTCTTTTCCAAAGCTTCTATCGGAAAACCTAGGCAGAGGTATGGCGTCTGTATTTTGATTAAGGGATTTGAACAAAAATCCGAAATTCGACCCTATAAGGCGGAATAGACGGCGGACAAGGTATCCTTGGCATCCCCGAAGAGCATATCTGTATTTTCCTTGAAATAGAGCGGGTTCTCGACCCCAGAGTAACCGGCCGCCATACTTCGTTTGAGGGCCACCACGGATTTCGCCTTCCAAGCCTCGATCACGGGCATACCGGCAATCGGACTACTCGAATCTTCCAATGCAGACGGATTTACGATGTCGTTCGCGCCGACGACCAAAAGAACGTCCACTTCCGGCAAATCGTCATTGATTTCATCCATCTCAAGCACGATGTCATAGGGAACGTTGGCCTCGGCCAAAAGTACGTTCATGTGTCCGGGAAGGCGTCCGGCAACGGGATGAATAGCAAAACGTACGTTCACACCCTGAGATCGAAGGGTCTCCGCAATATCCTTCACCACGTGCTGGGCTTGGGCCACAGCCATTCCATAACCGGGAACAATGACGACCTCTTTCGCTTCCTTGAGAGCGGATGCCACGTCGGCTGCGGATGTTTCAGTAACCGTTCCCTGAAGACCTTCGCCACCACTTGATGATTTTCCTGCATTCGCTCCGAACCCACCGAAAATAACATTGGCCAAGCTTCTGTTCATGGCCTTGCACATGATATAACTGAGAATGGCTCCACTGCTGCCGACGAGAGCACCGGTAATGATAAGCAAATCATTCTGCAACATAAACCCCGCAGCGGCAGCGGCCCAACCGGAATAGCTATTGAGCATCGAGACGACGACGGGCATGTCCGCTCCGCCAATGGCCATGATGAGGTGGATTCCCAATACAAGAGAAATTGCAGTGACCACGAGCAAGGCGTGAAGAGCTGGATCCCCCGTACCATTCAGAAATGCTAAACCAAACCAAAGGCATGCCACCAACATCCCCAAGTTAAGAAGATGACGACCGGGCAAAAGAAAGGGCTTGCCTGAGATGGATCCTCGAAGTTTACCGAAGGCGACCACTGAACCGCTAAAGGTGATACCGCCTATAAAAACACCTAAAACGACCTCGATTTCGTGAATGAGCTTTGCAGTACCTTCATAGTCTTGATGCTCGAGATAACAGGCTATACCAACTAGCACCGCCGCCATTCCTACGAAACTGTGAAGGATGGCCACCAACTCGGGCATAGCCGTCATCTCGACTCGCTTCGCCAAGACGGCTCCGATCAGACCTCCGACCAACATTAGGGGAATGAGCAACTCGAAGTTCGGGGCTGCACTTCCTAAAAGTGTGGCGAGCGTCGCGAGGATCGCCAAAATCATCCCGAGAATGCCATAGAGGTTACCACGTCGCGCAGTCTCCTGCTTGGAGAGCCCACCAAGACTGAGGATAAACAATAACCCCGAAACGAGATAAGCGGAAGTAACGAGACCGCTGCTCATTTGCGAAACATCTTCAACATGCGTTGAGTGACAAGAAAGCCACCAGCAATATTAATGGTGGCAATCAGAATAGCGACCCCCGCCAACCATGGAAGCCATGGGTGCGAACCCGAAACAAAGAGCATGCCTCCGATCAGGATAATGCCACTGATGGCGTTCGTTACGCTCATTAGAGGAGTGTGAAGGGCGGGAGTGACGTTCCAAATCACCATGTACCCGATGAAACAGGAGAGTACGAAAACGGTGATTTGATGAAGAAACACACTCTCGGTAGGACTCGTCCATCCCAAGCCAAGTAATGCCATACAGACGAGTCCAAGTAAGACACCGGGACTAAAGAGGGAAGATTTCGAATTGGCTTCAGCGGATTGAGGCTCCACTACTTCTTTTTTCGCAGCGACTTTGGGTGTAGGCGAAAGTTCCGCTGGCTTGGGTGGCGGCCAAGTCACTTCTCCGTCCTTTGCAACAGTCGCCCCTCGAAGAATTTCGTCCTCGAAATCGATGGAGAAATCGTCGGGTCCACCAAGCAATTGAAGGAGCTTGGTCAAGTTGTTTCCATATAGACGGCTTGACTGCGTAGGCAAACGAGAGGGCAAGTCGGAATAACCAAGAATAGTGACCCCGTGAACTCGGTTGGCTTTGCCGGAAACCGTCAACTCGCAGTTTCCTCCACCTTCGGCCGCAAGATCCACGATAACCGAACCCTCGTTCATGCCTTTGAGCATTTCCTCAGTAATCAATATGGGAGCTTTCTTACCCGGAATCATCGCCGTTGTGACGATGACGTCGACCTCTGCCGCTTGCTCGGCGAAAAGTTTCATTTCGGCCTCGATGAACTCCTTGCTCATCACCTTGGCGTAACCGCCCGAACCTGAGCCATCTTCCTCAAAGTCCAGTTCCAAGAACTCGGCTCCGAGGCTCTTGACCTCTTCCTTGACCGCAGGGCGGGTGTCGAAAGCGCGAACGATTGCACCCATGTTCCGTGCCGTACCGATAGCCGCAAGTCCGGCCACCCCCGCGCCTATGACAAGCACCTTTGCGGGAGGCACCTTTCCGGCCGCCGTAATTTGTCCCGTAAAGAAACGACCGAATTCGTGAGCTGCCTCCACCATTGCTCGATATCCCGCCACATTAGCCATCGAACTGAGGGCATCCATCGACTGAGCTCTAGAAATTCGGGGCACACAATCCATGGCGATCACGTTGACCTTCCTTTCGGCCAAGCTCTTTACCAATTCCTCGTTCTGGGCGGGGTGTATAAAACTGATGAGGGTAGCTCCACCCTTCAAGAGCGATACTTCCTGTTCGGAAGGAGGCCTAATCTTAAGAATGAGATCGGACTTCGCCCAAACCTCTTTTGCTTCACCCGAGATGGTGGCACCCGCATCCTCGTAGGAAAAATCGGGCAAACGAGCCTCGGAACCCGCGTTCGCTTCCACCAATATCTCGTAACCAATTTTGCGGAATTTCTCTATATTTTCAGGTGCAACAGCCACGCGACGTTCACCGGGAAAAATCTCTTTGGGAATTCCAATAATCATTCAAATGAAAAGAAGATTATCCAAGTGGCTCAAAACCGGGTGCCTGTAAAGGAAAAGTTATTATATTAAAAATGCTCTCGCAATTCATGAATTGTAGATTCGAATCAAACCACTGACGCATTCCATCTACGAATTATAGCATTAGACTTGGTAAATAATACTTAGCTCATCAATTAATTTCATCAAAAGACCAATAAACATGAGGAACTTGCGTCTATACTCATGCTTAATGCCTTTGTTCTTTAAACATAAATGGGCAGGCACCTAATTATTTCTTGCTAGCAGTTCCTCACCTGTAAAAGAATGGATAAATGAAACAATCAGCATCCAGAAGAAAATTTCTCGGGCAAGCAGGCGGAGGCATTGCCTTTCCTTTTTTAGCAAGGAGCTCATGGGCCAAGTCACCCCCAAGCGAAACCGTGCGTCACGCCAGTTTTGGCGGCGGGGGTATGGCGGGAGCAGACGTTGGTTCCATCTCCTCTCATCCAAACGTCACCGTCGTAGCCATCGTCGAAATTGACACCGGACGGCGCAAACAGATCCAGCAACGTTTTCGGAACGCCACAGTCTACTCGGACTGGCGACAGATGCTCGAGAAAGAGGCGGACAATCTTGACACGGTAAATGTCTCCGTCCCTGACCACATGCATGCCGCTATGGGTATGTCAGCGATGCAGCATGGTCTTCACGTTTATGGGCAGAAACCCTTGACGCACGACGTCTTCGAATCCCGAGCACTAGCCAAATACGCGAAAGAAAAGAAACTAGTGACCCAGATGGGCATTCAGATTCACTCCTCTTCACAGTATCGCACGGCTGTTCAACTCGTGCACGATGGAGTTATAGGCAAGGTAAAGGAAGCTCACTCTTTCAGCAACAAGCGTTGGGGAGACTCCAACCCTAAACCTGACCGCAAGGATCCCGTTCCTGAAGGTTTCAACTGGGACAGCTGGATCGGTCCGGCACCCTACACTGACTTCATAAAGGGTTACTACCACCCTGGCCAATGGCGTAAACGCTTGGACTATGGCACGGGCACGTTTGGGGACATGGGATGCCATATCTACGATCCCGTGTTCAAGGCTCTCGGCCTTACATACCCCATCTCACTCCGTTCAGATGGGCCCGTGCCAAACGACCACAACTGGGGGTTCGACGCCAAAATTCACTATATTTTCCCGAACACCCCATATTCGGAAGGCAAGACGCTACCGGTCACTTGGTACGACGGTGGCGCTCGTCCGCCCGCAGAGGTAACCAAACTACTTGAGGGAAAGAAGTTGCCCGGACAAGGGTCCGTTGTAATCGGAACGAAGGGCACAATGCTAATCCCGCATGTCGGAAATCCTGAACTTTTCCCAAAAAAGGACTTTGCCGACTTAAAGATACAGAAAGTGGAAGAGATTAACCACTGGCACAGTTTTATCGATGGCGCCCGCGGCTCAGGTCCCATGCCATCAGCCAATTTCTCTTATGCCGGCCCCTTGTCCGAAACCGTCTTGTTGGGAGGGGTTGCCACCCGTTTCCCAAAAGAAACATTGAAATGGGAGGCGGAAAAGCTTTCCTTTTCCGGAAACGAAAAAGCTACTGCTCTCATCCGCAAGAAATATCGTAAAGGTTGGGAAGTAGATGGTCTCTAAGCGAAATCAAGCAACTCGATAAAGAGAAACAAAATTCCGATAAAATTTACGAAGTAAGGGTTGACGCATCTCCATAATTTGATACTGAGTCTCAGTTTCACTTGATACTGAGTCTCATTACCAACATGGTCATGCAAAATTTTTATTTTATTATATTGTTACTTTTCGGTTCAATTTTTGCCCTGAAAACCAGTGCCAACGAAAAGGTTCTCTATAACTCATCCACGCATCAGGTCGTAACTCCCGATCAGATACGAGCGGGCGGAACGGGATGGGTCATTCTCGACGCGAACAACTCCAACTATGCAAATTA
>PCBO01000019.1 GCA_002730975.1 Opitutia bacterium | reverse complement strand
AGGCTTGTCGAACAAGCTCTCGAACAAATAGGGCGTATCCCAGCGCTCGGGTCCTACCATGAAGGTGGCGACGTTGGTCAACCCGCTCTGCAAGGCAACGACCATCAGATCCCCCATCAAGCGAATGTACTCCCCGCGGGGAAGCTTCCCGTCCATGGGTACATCGAGATCAACCTTACTTAACTCCTCCTTGAGCCCATCCAGTCTGGTAAGTTGCCGTTCGATGGTCCGTATGGAGTCGAAGTACTCGGCAAACTTCTCCTGATCCTCGCGGCCCAAGTCGCGCTTGAGCGAACGGGCATCCTCAAGGACGAGGTCCGTGATGTTGCGGTAAGCGCTCCGCTCATCCGACTTGAAAAGCCTGCGGTAAGCGAGCAAAGGATCGCGCATGGACGGCGCGACGTACTCGGTGCCGTACCAGGAAATATTGTCGAACTGGATGGATTCCTTGTTGTCCTTGTGACTGTTGCAACTGAACTCCAAGGTTTTGAACGGCGTCCGTCCTCCGATCTTTTCCGCCACGACGTGATCCAGGGTTCTCGCCTGTGGATAGGGAGAATGCTTCACGCTGAACGGGCTGGCACTGGAGAGAAAACACGATGCGCACTGGGCATGCACGTCGGTCCCCGGTTGAAAGGTCCGGTCCAAGCCCGTAATGAGGGATACCTTTTCCTTGAGCCGCTCAAGCGGTTTCATGGTGGCGGTCAACTCGAGCGGATGCTCGCCCTTGGTCAGGTTGGTCTTGGTCTCGTCGGCCGTGAAGTTATCCCGGTTGAAAAGGGGAGTGATTCCATTCTCCTCGCCCGGAAAGAAGGTGCGCCTGACCACACCAATGGGCACGTAGTAAAAGGCCAACCGCTGAGCGACTTCTTTGGTCGGTCCGGCGGCCAAGCTTTCCATCCATGGCAGGGCGAGAATCGAGCCACCCATCCCGCATAGAAAATTTCTTCTCGAAAATGATTTCATCGACATCCTGATCCTAAGGTTTCGAAGGCTTTTGATGCAAGGCAAGTTTGGAAGACTTGCCCAGAAAGGGTTCGGATTGTACGACTGCCTTGATCAAGGCCTTCATCCGGTATTCCTCGGTCGAAACCTTTTTTGCGATCTCATCCAAAGCGGGCGAGTCCGCAGGGCCAAGCTCTCGGCCCAGCGCGAAAGTCAGCATGTGCCCGCCCAAGGCCCGCACGAAGCGTTCCTTTTCCTTGAGGATAGCATCCTTGAACTCGACCACGTCCCCGAATTCGTGACGGCGGAAGAGCATCCCTTCCGAATCCACTCGCAGACCACTTTCATAATCAGCGCGCCACCGGCCAACCGGGTCGAAATTCTCCAGGGCGAACCCGAGCGGATCGAGTTTCTCGTGACAACCCGCGCAATCGGCCCGTTCCCGGTGGTCGGAAAACCGCTGGCGCAAGGTCAACCCTTCGTCTTCCTTATCCACCTTGGGGAGCGGAGGCACGTCGGCAGGTGGGGGCGGAGGAGGAGAATTGAAGATTACACCGGCCAACCAGGCTCCGCGCGTGATGGGCTTGGTCTCGTGGGGACCAGAGGTCATCGTCATGACGGCGCTGTTGGTGATCATGCCTCCCTGGCGCCGGTCGGACAAAGGTTGCCTAAAGAATTGCATGGAGACCGGCCCGCCGATTTTGCCTCCCGGTTCCTCCCCCAGCCATTTTCGCAAGCGGGCCGAGCGGTAGGTATAGTTGGCATCGATGAAATCGAGAACCGGACGGTCCTCCAGAAGCACCGTCTCAAAAAGGAGAAGGGGTTCCATCATCATGTCCATGGTTGTTCGGTAACTGGGCGGAGCGTAATAGAAATCGGGGTAGATCTTTTCATCGGGCACCGCTGAAATGATCCTGTCCAGCTGGAGCCATTGGGTGGGGAAGCTGTCGCAAAACCTTTTCAGTTTCGGATCGGAAAGCATTCTGTCCAGTTCCCCGTCCAAAACCTTGGGATCGGAAAGCCGGTCGGTCCGGGCAAGCTCGAGCAATTCGTCATCAGGCAAGCTGCCCCAAAGAAAAAAAGACAGGCGCGAAGCGAGGAAAACCTCCCCGGAGATGGCCTCTTCCTCCGCCCCCAATGAATCATAGAGGTAAAGAAAGCGGGGGGAAGCCAGAACCGCGGAAACCATGTCCTTCATGGTCGCCTCGAAGGAGGCTCCTTTTTTGAGCGAAGAGATAGCATGCGATCGGTAGCGCTGCAGGGTTCCCGTCTTCACGGGCCGCCTGAAGGCTTTGGTGAGAAAAGGCTTCAAGCGGGCGGTAAGGATTTTCTCAACGTCTTCCTCTTTGGGGGGGGCTTGAAAAAAGTCTTTCCAGATGCCTACCGTTTTCGGACCGAAAGTGGAACTGGTCACGATGGTCCGGCTGAGCTGGAAAAACGCTTCCATCAGCAGGGGAGAAAGAGACAAGTGGTCGGCCTGGTTGTCGTACCCATGCTCGGCCCTCAAATCCTGAGGGAAAGGTCCGACTCCGGAAAGCCTTGGCTCGATCAGGCCCGACTTGCCCAGCGGCCGGCTGCTCACAGTCAGGGAGTCCGGCATCCCGTCCTTGATCGCCTTGTTGAAGTAACCCGAACGGTCCCGCATCATTTTCTCGGGAAGGGGAAAGACGGAAACCTTGAGCTTGAGCAAGTCCTGAACGGCATTGGCATATTGAAAACGGTTCATCCGGCGGATCCGGGTGGTTGCGAAGACGGGATCTTTCGCCACCGAATCGTTGAGCAAGGTCTGCAAATGAGAAAGGGCCGAATCCCTCAGTTGCAAGGGAATTTGCTTTTCGTCCTCGGGAGGCATTTCACCAAAGTCTATGACATCAATGACAGTTTGCAGGAGTTTCGGGTCATCTCGAAGATCCTCACCGGTCGAGTATTTCAGAAGATCAACCTTACCTTTGACCTTACCGTCCTTGCCATGGCATTGGATGCAATGACTTGAAAACAAATTTCCAGTAATGGTTACTTCGCTCCCACTCGTAATGTATACGGGTAGAAACCAACATAATATTGGAAACATAATGAGCGAGATTTTCATATATTATATGCGTCCAAATGTAGAAAAGGTTCCAGTTGTGGAACCCTCGGGGTGGGGTCAATAATGAAAGCTAGTAAGAAGAAAAAATATATATTAAGAACATTGATCAAATGTGGCATCGAAGTCGGATGGGAAAGATCTTGTATTTGTGATTCGGCTTCAATGACGTAGTTCAATTCTCTTCTGTTTTACAATTACTTTTTGCTTCGGACATTAATGGTATGGATTTCTCAACTTTTCCGATGGACCTCTGACTGTTTCGAGCTTTACCAAGGTTTCCAAGCTTGGCCTGCTTGATCGCTGTTTGAGCGAGCAATTGTCCCCAACTTTTATTTCTCAATGGGAGCACTTGAAAAATTTCTGATGTCCCAAGCCTTAATGGAGGTCCGGTGATTGACCAAGAGTAGGTTGCCTATGACCCGGATTTCACTTGGTTGTTGGTTATTCGAGTTCCAGTAGTCAATTTCAACGGTGGGCCCTGCTAGGCCTGAATTAAGATCGTATGGGGTGAGCTTGAAGTGTGGTTCGGTGCCCCTGTTGTTCCTTTTCCAGTCGTAGACGAGGATGCGGTTTGGTCCGGCTGCCACGGCCCCCATTCTTTCAGTATTTGCGGAGGCGTGGGTGAAAAGGGCTTTCTTGGAAGCGAGATCATGTATTCGTACCGAAGCAAACTCGTTTGGCCTTGGCGGGCGCACTTCCAGTAGCCGACCGTGTATGAAAGTTGGTCTATGATACCATTCGTGAGGAAGATCCATGGAATGGGAATAATTAGGGTCGTCCTCTCTTTGCACTACCCATGGATGCGTCCTGTCTTTTTTGTTCTGTTCGTTTTCTTCTTTCTGCATGAAAAGAAAGGGCGGTTCGAACTTTAGGTGCCTCGTATTCTTCCCCACTAAGCGAACATTTTGGTCCTTATAGTCACCTCTATAGGCGACGTACTCTCTTCCTTGTCCTTCTTGTCGGCTAATGAAATAGCAGGATTGGGACCCGAACTTTGCAAATTCAATAAAGTTGTTGTCAAAGGGTTTTTTAGGATCTCCATCTCGGCCCTTAACCACTTGCTTGCTCCCTTTAATTTCATTCTTTTCCAGATCCCAGCTCAACCATTGCAAAGTAGTTCGGTAGGCGGGAGTTATTAAAAATTGAACCTGCCCTCCTCCAAAACCAGCTTTTACGTTACCATTTCTTCGACCAATTCTATTTTCCAAAACCACTTCTCCGAGGCTTAGGTCAACCAAGGTGAATCGATCGGTGTTGTCTCGACCATAAAGAAAATTTCCGGATCTGCCGTAAATGGACCCGTGACCACTTTTAAGCCTTGGAAGAGTCAGGTTCCATTTGAGATTTCCAGTTTTGGAATCAAGCGCTTTTAAGTAGAGGTCGTACCGCCCCTTGTGGTAGAGAAGAATGATCATCCCCTCTACGAAGAACACCTCTTGAGGGGAATAAGCGAAGCGTTGCCAAAGAACATTGCCGGTCGCTGTGCCGTCAAGGCAGTGAAGCATTCCTCCCTCATAAATCAGTATTTCCTCTTGTTGTGTCTCGTTTGGCTTAGGGACATACAGCTTTGGATCCTTTAACGAAATTTCCCAGGCCGCATCGTCCGGGGTTTTTCTGACGAAGGAACTTTCCTTTTTCTCGCTCGGTTCATCCGTTATTAGGTAAATGTTCTTATTGAGAACAATTATGTTTCGGATGGAATTTTTTGTCTTGGGCAATGCTAATTGTTCTATTTCTATGCCTGTTTCGGCATCAAATAGATACAAGTTCTCTTCATCACTTAGGTATATGCGTGAGCCCTGCATGGTCGGTTGACCTATAATCCTATTTAAAAAGTTTACCTTCCAAACTATCTCTCCGGTTGCCACGTCGATTGAAGCCAAGCTATTGAGGCAGTGAACCACCGCTTCCGCTTGCCCGTTAGCGCTACCGATAATTTCCTTGGGTAGCAAAAGAGATGACTGCCAGATGACTGCGCCTGTTTTTTTATTTAGCCCCGTGAGTGTATTTGTATCTCGGGGCAAGCTGATCACTACGTTGCCCATGACTTGCGGCGGAGTACCCAAGCTGTTTGCCTGCAAATTGTGTTCAGGAACCGATTGATAATTGTGCATCCATTCCATTTGGCCGTCTCGAGGATCAAATCGCCCAAGGAATCCTGTACTCGGGGAACAATAGAGTGCTCCGTCATGAACCGCTAAGCATTCGCCGAAGACTCCTACGAACTTGGGTTGGGAGGACTGGATGTGTAGATCCTTATGCCAATTTTTCCTTCCCGTTGCCGCTTCTACGCTGGTTAGGCGTAGGTTGAAGCCACCAGTGGACCTGTGCCCATCCCAAGCTGCGGCTAGATAGATTTGGCCACCTGACAGTATTGGGTTACCCAAAGGGATTTTCCTTCTTGCGTCCTCGGGTCCTGTTACGTCGAGGTTCCAGATGATGTTTCTAGTTGTTGCATCCATGGCGACCAATCTACGAGCATCGCCTTCATAACCCCAACGGGTATAAATCGTGTTCTCATGGATTATAGGGCGAAACCTGCCTATACGATTTGTCGAACTCCCATGCACGCCACGGAAAGCGTCAACCCATTCGGGCTTGTTTCCGTTTTTCGCTTTGTACCAAGCCAATACGTTGCGGGTGCTTACGAGTAAATCCGAACCCACACTTTGGAGTTCCACGAATTCGAGACCGGTGGAACTCCGGTTTTGAGGCCAAAGCGGTTGAGCCGGCAGTTTGAGAAATCTAATATTTAGCTCTGCAAGGGAAGGGGGAGCAGTAGTCGAAGTAGGATTTATTCCTTCCATCAACCGAACTTTTATATCTTTTGCAGAAGCAGTTTTTCCCATCCATGGAAAAATCTCACTTTCATCAATCTCATTAAAAAGCGAAACAAGCTCTTCCTTGTTTTTATCTTGAGCCGCAGCTAACCAAATTCCAACTTGGGCAAAATTAATCATCTCTGGTTGATCGGCATGTTCGATTAGATCTCGGAATGCCCGTCTTGCTGATTGTCCCTTCCCAGCCATAAGCTCTTTTTGTGCGTAGGCCATTAATTGACGATGAGATGTTTCAGCCCAAGGAAACCTTCGAAACAATCCTAGTTTGTCCGTTTGAGTGGTTTTACCGGGGTTCATGGATCTGCGGTCTAATCGACATCCGACCTCTTGGAACTTTCGAAGACCCCGAATTGTTTTTGGACCGAGTGATTTCAATTGATTATCCAATACTGACCAAGACGTAGCTGAGCCCGCCCCATCTTTGCGTAGCATGTAAGCTTGACTTTGCTCTTCACTTAATGAGCCCTGAATCCAAAGGTCGATTTGTTCCTCTAATCCATCGGCCAAACCTGCGCCCAGTCTGTCCCATACCTGATTATTGTCATCGGGCACCATCTGTCCCATCCAATCCTGTTCCTCTAGTATCGGTTTTTTCGGAGTCCCTATCCATAATCCTCTTAATGATTCTGCCCGTCTGGCGGCCTTTGCTATTATTGGATCGACCCCGGAGTCGTCTAGTTTTGCAAACAAATCACGAAGCAAGTTTGGGGTTCGGGGTGATTTTATTATCGAATGAAACCTAGCCCTCGCTAAAAGCCAGTCGATATGATCGTTATTTGCGATTACCAAGTCGTCGACCAGTTGCGCTGCTTCAAGATGTCGCTTTTGCCTGGACCGCAGAAAAATCAGTAACGTGGATGCGTCGAGCACTGCCGGAGCGTTGGCGTCAAGGTAGCCAGATTTTCGCAAGGCCAGAATGCGCTCAGCCGCTTCATCGGACATGTTTTCGATAGGTGTAAGCGGGTAATCACGCCTACTCCTCCATAGGCTTTCAAGAAAGTATGGCGGAGGAAATACCGTGTATCGTTCCTTGTCTCTGGCAAACTTTCCTTCTACCAGAAAAGCCTCACGAACATATGACGAAATCAAGTCCCACATCTTCCCATGGTCGTTGCCTGCGGCGTTAAGGAATTTCTTGGGATAACCGGAACTGGGCCAATCGTTTGCAACTAGTTCCATATATTCAGAAAGGCAGATATGGTGTAGGGAGCGAGCGGCCAAATCGAAGTCTCCCGGGTGGTCTGTGATCAATTCGTTGAGAATCCGGGTGCCCAGTGTGAAGTTGCCCTCGACGAATGCTCTGTCGGCTTCTTGGAACGTGGTTTCAATATCATCCTCTTGGTCAGCCTTCGCTGCTGAATTAAAACTAAAGTATCCCAACCAAAGAGCCAAAGCGATGAAACCTGTTTTTCCGTAGCTAATCATCTCGATCTGGGCTTGGAAGCGACTAGCGTCACTCCATCGGCCTTCTTGTTTTTACTTTCATCGAGAATTCTCATGCGAAGCCGCCAACTTCCGCCAAAGGTTGCTGTCTTGATCATTATTCTGTTGGAACCCTTTTTCAAGTTGATCTTGACCGTTTTTGTGTGTCTGGGTTTCGATCTCATGCGTTCGGAGGTTCTACTGCTTAGCTCATTACGCTGAAACGTAAAATCGGCGACTTCCTTTTCGTCGATCCAAACCTTTTGGCTTAATAGTTCTCTCACTTCGATCTCTAGACGAACAAAACGTTCCTCATCTGATATCAATTCGGTTTTGGCGTAGGCAACGGCATAGCGAACCGGCACCGGAATGTGCGCCGCGATGTGTACCTCACCTTCCAAAGTTTGGGCCGAGGCTTCGACCCAGGTCAGGTCTAGTTCTCGATTGTTCGCTTGTCCTCCGCCAAATTCCCAACGATACTCTGCTTTGTAGGTTTCGGCATCTTCTTGAAGTTCCGGAGGATAAACTTTTGTAGCACCCGTGTTCTTGTTGTCGTTGAGGAAAGGGCCAACGACCATCCAATGACCTACGAAACCTTGGGCAATCGAAACGTCTGCCATTCGTTCGTTGCCGCTGAGGTCGTTCAATGCCTTGGCTGCCGCTTCCCGAGCCCGGCTTTCTTCTCCCCCGAGAAAGGGTTTCAAAACCTCCAGCGCAGAATCAAACTCATCGACTGTGGCGCGTTTTCCCAGGAGATCAAGTGCTGCCAGCAGGACACTCTCCTCGGAGCTACTGAGGGATCGGGTCAAGTAGGCGAGTAAGCCTTCTGTGGGTTTCGAGTCCACAGGAGCGCGTCGAAGACTTTCGAGTGCTGCTTGGGCGACTTTTGCGTTATCATCATGTACGTACGACCGAAAGGTTTCGAAAAGTTCTTTATCGTGAATCAATCCTCGGCAACGTACGGCAATCGCCCGGGTGATTGGATCTTCGCTTTTGAGATAATGTGAAAAGAAACTCTCGTATCTGGATGGTTCGATTTTGCTAAGCGCCGTTAGGCCGGATCGTATCGCATCTTGCGGCATGTCCTTTCGTTTTATCCAGATAGTCGATAACAAATCCCCCAATTCCCGATTCGGGCAAATCCCGGCCATGAGTTCGGCAGTGTTTCCTTTAAACTGAGTTTCATCCGAAAGCAGCATACCCTTCAATGAAGTAGTGACGATTTTCTCGTCGCGGGTGGACAGAAGTTTTTGGCCCAATTGAAATTCCGTCTTATTTGGCGAATAATGGGTAGTCAGGCGAACAAGCAAGGGAATCGCTTGGTTGTCCGCGATGGCAAGGGCTTGTATAATATCTTGCCCGCGTCGTGTGTTTGCATTCGGGGCATAGAACAACATCTCAATTCTGGCGAGGGCCTCGTCGGAGCCGACATGGGCGAGGGCTCGCATCAAGTCACTGGATATCGAACTCTGGTCGGACCCTGTTAATCTTTCTACTGTCGGCCATGCCTCCTCGGGAAATTCACTTGCATAAAGCGCAGCTGCCATTGCTCGAACTTCCATGACCGGATCCTTCAGTAGTTCGCGGGCTACGGGAGCCGATGTTTCCCCTCCGACTAGATCGAGAGTTTCGAGGGCCGCCTTGCGCAGGATGGGGTCACTGTTCCCAGTGGCCTTTTGGGCTATGGGAATCATTTCTTTTCCTACGATTTTGGCTAGAGCCAACATGGCCCGGCCCTTCAACCAAGAACTCTTTCCTTGATCGAGTATCTTTTTAATGGCGGGTACTGCCTTCTCGATTTTCAACTTGCCCAGTTCTTCCATGGCCACTGACTGCAGAATCCAGTCGTCGGTCGACAATTGCTTTGTCCATTGATGGATTTCTAGGGCCGAGGGCACTCGCTTGTCTTGTCCAAGTGAGGGTAGTGCCAAGAGGTACGAGCAGAAGAATAAGCAGGTAAGCGTCGGCGAAAACTTATTTCTGGATGTCGCTTCCCGAATGAGAGCGCTAACTGTGGTCTTTAGTCTCTTGTGAAGTCTCAAGTTTCAATTTACCGCTGGTAGATCGGCAGAAACCGGTAAGGGACACCCAAGATGAGTATAGCCATCGAAGTGGAGTAGGTGTCGCCTTCTTTGATTGACCACCGTCCGTCGTCTCTTTGTTTTTCCAACAGGGTTTTGGAGATGTGGGGGTAATAGGCATTGAAATCGGCTTCTCCAGATTGGTACATGCATTGTATGGCGTAATAATTACCGTAAAGATAATGGGATCCACCGCTGAATTTTTGATCCGGATAGGCATGGAGAAAACGCATGCCTCGCTTGACTGCCGGATGGTTTCTCTGGCCACACATGATGAGCGACATTACACCGGCCCCTGTTCTTGCAAAGCCAGGTCCGCTCGGTCCACTGTAACCGAATCCACCGCTGGTTTCATCTTGGCAATACAAGACGTATTTGACTGCTTTCTTGAGGGTTTCGTCGGGAACCGATATTCCTGCTTCCTTAGCCGAGTTCAAAGCTACGGTTTGCATTACCGTCATGGATAGGTCCGCGTCTCTAGGTTCAGGATTGTAGCGCCATCCACCTTGGTTGTTCTGAGATCGGATCGTAATCTCGACGGCTTTTTTTAACGTGTTGCGCAAGTGTGGGTTTGTACTCTGACCCCAAGCTTCGGACAAAGCCAAGATAGCTAAGCCGTGCTCGTACATACCGCCGTGATGATTGGGGGTTCCCATGTAGCCTGCATGCCCTTTTTTCCCTACTTCTACCAAGTAGGCAACTGCTCGATCCATATTTCGTCCGTATGTTCCTCTTCCGGGAACATGACCTTGAAGCATATAGGACATCAAGGCAAGGGAGGTGTCGGCTACGGGGTGTTTGTCACCCCATTTCCCATCTTGATTTTGTGTCTTGGCCAAAAAGGAAAGGCCTTTACTGATTGCTTCTTGGATTTCCGGAAGCAGTCGAACTCTCCCGACTCGTTGTGCGGTGGATGCTTCTTGGGAAAAGGAGTTAACCGGAGTTAAGGCCCAGACGATTAAGGTGACGGTAAATGTCCGCCAAAAAGTAGTTTTGATTTCCGGTTTCATGCAATCATTCCGCTAGTACTTCATAATAGTCAGCTACTTGTTTCCTGAATTCCGGAGGCAATTGTTGGACGTACTTTTGGATGGCGGCGGAACGTCTCCTTCTTTCGAGAGAGTTCATTGACATTCTCGTGCGCTTGACTTGATTCCCCCTCACCGTGGTCGATGAATATCCGGTTGAATCAATTTGAGGGTCGTCAGGCAAAACTCCAGGAGGAGCTGGCGCAAAGGATCCCGGTACGGGTACTCCCGATCCCGGGACGGAACTTGGCGGACCTATCCCAGGTGCTCCCGGACCCGGAGGTCCTGCGCCCGGAGGTCCTGCGCCCGGAGGTCCTGCGCCCGGAGGTCCTGCGCCGGGTTCTCCGGCACCTGCATCGCTAGGAAACCCATCACTAGGAAATCCATCACTCGGTGACCCATCTGCAAACGAGTCACCAAAAGAGTCTCCAAATGAGTCCGATGGATCGGCAAATGAGTCCGATGGGTCAGCAAAAGAATCCGATGGATCGGCAAACGAGTCACTAGGATCTTGAGAATCGGCGAAAGAATCGGAATTAGCCGCTTCAGCAGCCTCGGCGATTTCAGCTTCAAGCTGGCTGATGGCATTTTGTAATTCGTTAATCGCCGTTTCTTGAGGAGGGAGCGCTCCTTCCTGGTCTCCTTCAGCCAATTCTTCGGCTGCTTCTTCCATGGCATCGGAAGCTTCCTCGAGAGCTTCGCTGGGGGGTTCTCCTGCTACCGCTTTTTCCAAATCTTTTTGCAATTCCAGTTGTTCCGCTTGAAGTTCTGAGGCGTTCTTGAGTTCCTTACCTGCATCTTCGACCTCCTCCTTAAGGTCGACCTGCTCTTCGAGGATTCGCTTCAATTCTTCCAGCACATCCTCCTTAGTGGCTAGTTCGTCCTCATCCGATGATAGAACTCTCTCGATTTCCTTTAGTGCCTCTATGGCCTTGTCTTGAAGTTTTACGGCGGCGATTGAATCCTCCTGTTCGATGGTTGCCAGCGCACTCCGCAATGACATTTCCGGCTTTCTTTCTTGTAATACCTTGAAGGCTCCCTTGAAGAGTCGGGCGAGTGATTCATCCGTTGCTTTATCTGCAGCGCCTTCAAGCACTTGAGCGAATCGGCCCAAATCAAGAAGGGTTTCGCTTTGAGCCCTTACCATTCTTGGTTTGTCTGCCGTAGCAGCACCTTCGTTGATGAAGATCATTTTACCCCACCTTGCCGTTTCTCGTCGCAGAAAAGATTCCCGTTTGATTAAGGCTCGGATTTGTTCGAGGAGAACATCCGCCAGCAAAGCCGTTTCGCTGGCCTTCAATAGATCATCCAAATCAATTATTATCGCCTTTATTTCTTGCTCCGCCTCTTCCAAGTGGGCAAAGGCATCATTGATTTCTAAGCGAGCTTTTTGAAGGTCTCGAGCTGCTTGAGGCACCCGAGTTGCATTAACTTTTGTCAAGGCGGCGCTCATTTCGCCAATAATGGGTCCTTGGCCCTTCTTGGTCAGACCGTTGGACTCTAGGTCCTTGAGTAATCGATCAATTTTTCGGACGGAGCCGCTAAGCTGACGACGTACGTCCCCCTGCCTGCGCTCTTCACTTCTTATGCGTTCGGTTGTTTGCAAAACGTCGGTGCGTTGGATTTCCTCGCTCGTGGCGAGATCAGGTAAGCCAAGCAATGGGATCGCTAAATTCAATAAAAGTGCTCTCTTCATAGCTTATTCCTTTTTTTCTTCCGCCTTTAGTTTACTAACCTCGGAGGTTGCTCTTTTTTCCGAGTCTCTTGCTTTCACTATAATTTCGCGTTGGGCGTCTAGTTCATTGTTGAACCATGCCAGATAACCCTCTTCGCTCAAAATGGTCAACCTGCGGGTCGCCGATACGTTGATGTGAGAACCCAATGGCGGCACCCTGTCGCTTACCTCGATCGAAAAGGTGATCTTGTCGGTGGGTTTCAACTTCTCTTCCTCTTTCAATTTTTCATTCACGGGCCAGCGATAACGAATCTCCTTTTGCGTTCCCGAAAGTTTTCCCATGGCGATTCTTTTCTCTTCGCCGCCATTGATGGAGTAAAGAAGAGTGGCGTCTGCTAGTTGATGATCATCCGTTGCTTTTGCTACGAGTTGAAGCACTTTGTCGACAGTGCCCACTCCATTGCCTAAGGGTTCCAATAATTCAATATCCGGAACCCTGTCGGGAACCACCCGCACGAGGTGCTGAATGTCATCGTATTCGAAACCATATTTCTTTTCGGTCCAGTGGAAGCTATATTTAGCTGTCTGGTCGGCGGTCATCTCGAAGACTGCTTCGGTACCGCTAACACTAATGTTGGCGTCCAACGCATCCTCTCCCCAAGTCACCTTCAACGCTCGAATGGCAGGCTGACATTGCAGTCTCCATTTGATCCGCGTTCCCTGAGGCACGGAGAGATTCAAGCTGTCAGCGCTTGAGTCGTTCTGATCCAAGTATTCCGGGTAGCTCAGCAAGATACTTGTGTCGGTGATTTCAGGTGTGGGTGAAACCGATATGGTGAAATCGTCGGAGCGGTCATCTCCTATCTCCACGTAATAACTGAGTCGCTCGGAAATCGATGGTAATTCCCAAGAGTAGTTGGTGCCGTTGACCGGTTTTTCGAGAGACTTCTCTTCACCGCTTTCGAAGCGTACGATCAAGCTACCTTTAGCTGGAATCAATCCTTCCACCCGAGTGCTGATTGTTACGGTGTCCCCGGACTTTATCGTCTTGTCGCCCGTGGTGGAAACAATTCTCGTTTCGGTGGGGTATTCCAGATTCTCGCCAAGCATTCTCTTAAATAGCAAACCCATTTGCTCCTGCCACTCGAAACTGATGGCCATGAAGATTGCTATGCTGGCGAAGGAAACCAAGGCAATGCTCTTCAATTGCCGGAAATCTACGACTTCGCGGAAATCTAGTGGGCGAGTCAGTAAAATTGCTTGTTTGCGCATGGCTTCGAGCAGAGCCGGGGATGCTTGGGCTTCTTTAGCGTCGAAATCCTTTAATTGCGTGAAAGAGACGAGCACGGAACGAAGTTCGGGGTGCTTATTCTCGACTTCCAAGGCTACGCGAAGCGAATCGAAGGGTTTGAGATGGCGCAACCACTCGCGCCATAGCACCCAACTCAGAATCGCTAGGTTGAGGATAAGCAACAAGACGCCCGGCGCCTCCCAGCGTGAGCGAAAGAAAATCTGCCAGTCGATTACGAAATCCACCAATACCATCGCCACCAGCCAGATGAGAAAGCGAGCCAAACCGCGCAGGTGGAAAAAGCGCTGCTCCTGCTTCCACGCCTCGAGGAGCTTTTCATCGATCATCGCTCCGGATTCTTCTGCTTGCTCGTTCATGTTGAGTTGTTGGGGCTTCTAGACTAAGTTCTCTCTCCGTCTAAGGTACCATTCTAAGCCCGTGATGAAAATTAGGATCACGAAGATCACCGGAATGTCCCAGAGGGCTTTTTCTCTCCTGATGGTCAAGGGTCTGGTCACTTCGTCGGTGCTCAGCAGTGATCCTAAGTTTGCCAGTTGGTAGCCGGTTGAGTTGTCTTCCCGTTCCACCTCAAGTGAAAGCAAGAGCCTTTCACCTCCAGATAGGGCGGCGATTTGGTTGGCGACGTCTTCGCGCATAGCAGTTTCGCGTTGCTCGACAGGAACATTCTCCACTTCGAACTCCACCGTGTTGGCAATAGATGGATCGCTACCCCGAGACGTCATTTCAAAGCGACCTTCTTCCACCGCGAGAATCGAACCGCCATAGAGACCGGGGGTACCTGGTACGGCAGTCAAGTCAAGTTCTGTGGGCAGTGCGCCCGAACCTTCCTTTTGCAGCAGTACGGAGTAAGATGTCTGTTCCACTGGCTCAAAGGCTTCCGTGAGAACGTTTGCGAAGAGCTCTACGCGTTCGCCGGTGGCATATTCTTTGCGCCCTGTTTCCAGAGTGATCTGCTTGTTCTGGCCTAAAATTCGTGATAGTGCGAGGAACTGAATGGCCTGACCCCAGAACCGAGCATGATATTGATCTCCCACTTCGCGTCTGAGACGCCAAAGGTCGGCGGTGCCGACGAACATTGTTTTCCCACTCCCATAGCGTTGCCAAGCAACCAAAGGGTAGGATAGGGGGGTAGCGTCATCGCTAGGTAAGGAAAGCAAGGTGGTCGCCCCGGGTTTGGGTCCATCAAGTTGGGGTAGGTAACCCAGAGGACGAACGGCAGACCAAATCCGTTTATTCAGTTCTTTGGAAGGAGAAAGTGAAACTACCGCGCTGTCGAGGCCGGCGGCGGTTACCACCGGGTGAAGCATGGACGGCACCCCTCGCCAGCTTGCTCCGCCTATTTTGACGGGCAGCATTTCAGCTACCTTAGTTTCTGCATACGTAGTTGGTGATCCTGCAGGGCCTGCCAGCATGAGAAGGGAACCTCCACCTTTTTTTACCAGCTCATCCAACCACTTGAATTGCTCAGCGGAAAAATAGGAGGATCGTACGTCTCCCAAAATCACCAAGTCGTATTTGAGCATGTCTTCGGCTTTGGATGGAAAGGCGCCTAAGTGTCGCGGTGAGGTTGCGGCTAGGTATTTGTCCCCTTGAGTCATGAGGAAGCGAACGTTGAGCCGCGGGTCTCTAAGCAATACCCATCGCAAGTAACGATATTCCCACCGTGGCATGCCTTCGACGTATAGTACGTTGATCTTTTCGTCTATGATCCGAATCTTGTGGCTTTCGGCGTTGTTGACCTCGGTGGTCTCGCCTGGAAGGACCTCGATCGATGTCGTTAATTTTGANGTTCCGGCTTTCCTTTCAGGTACGAACAGGAATTCCGCGAATTGAGATTTTCCCGTCAAGGTCAGTTCTTGGGTTTCGACGGTTTCGTCATCAACTTGCAGGATCACNTGGACGGATCGTTCATCGAAGCCGCTTGANTCNACCTGNACNCGAACTGGGATTTTGTCTCCTGTGAATGCCACTTCCGGAGCAATGATTCGTTTTAATTTGATGTCTGGAGGCGATGGCAATCCAAAGGCCAATGGATANACGGGAATTCCTTGGNNTTTCATCTTGCGNGCCACTTGGCTCGGATCCGTTCCCTCGATCCAGGCNAAATCACTNAATACCACGACCCCAGCCAGAGGTTGNCCGGCATGTCNGGCGACGGCTTCCTCGATGGCGGAACCTATNCGCGAACTGTTTGCTTCCGCAGTTTTTGCTCCGAGCCACTCGGTTTCNCCCTTCTCATCCGAGACGGGTTCGAGATTATCGCCAAAAGTGTAGTACCTGACGGCGTAGTCGTCTCTCATCTTCGCCGTTATCCCTTCCTCGGGGTCNGTTATCNCCTTTTTCGCCAATGCCAGTCTCGTGACCTCGTTCAANTCTTTTTGCGGTGTTCCGTTATCCTTTGTCCGGTTTGTGTCGTTCGGTGGAGCCTGATCGGTGATGGTCATGCTCTGCGACGTATCCAGAAGCACTAGCAAATTGCGTTGCTGCGAACGAGTGGAGATCATGTCCAAGGTTGGCTNCAAAAGCATCAANATCAAGAGCAACCCGGCCAGCAGGTAGGATCCACCCATGACAAGCCTTCGATTTTTGGAAAGCCAAGATTCCGATTTATAGAGATGAATNGAGTAGGCGANCAATCCGGCTACCAGCAAAAAGGTNATGATCCAACCGGGGATTCCAATGCTTTCTGCCCAAGACCAGTTATGCTGGATGCTGAATTGGACATCATTAACGGTCTCGTCCGCACCTATGTCGAATAGCTTCTTNAACATTAGATCTTAAAATAGAAAGGTGTTCGTTCCGTTACTGNTATCAGGTCCTTCTGGCGGCGGCAACGGTGTGCTTGCGNAGACTCTCTTCCAAATTGGCGGCACCCGCCCCTGTCATGCGGTTNGTGAATCGNTTGGCGAGATAGCCTTGCAGGATAAANATGGCCAATGCCAGCATTAGGAGAGTGAGGGATATTTCCATGCCTTTGCGATTGTCCTTCACGATAGCAGCCAAATTTCCCTCNGGAGAGATTACATCGGCATCCGTGCCTTTCAGNGCGTCTTCCAGAGAGTCGGCCGAGATCACACGGGCGTCNGCTTCCTCGGAGTCAACGTTTACGGCCATTGATACGATNGGAGCGTTTTCGGCTTCTGCGTCATAGAAACCNGGTGCTTCCGTAGCCACAGGGCAGACTACGATACCCGAGTTGAGTACAGTCAGGGTGACCGAATTCGATTCATCATCGGGANCTCGAAGCATCACGCTGCNGCCGGCCTGCTGNCCGACCAAGGGAACTTGTACGAGCTCGCCGACCGANNNNTNGCGTTCGCCCGGACGACTAGTCAAATGTGTAGNGGCTTGCTGGATCATCATTGGNAACAAGGGGTGNACNGCAAAGTTGGACCACGCTCGGTCTGCGGTCGTGGTGAACAAGAGGACGGTTCCAAGACCGACTTTTTTCTCAAGCANGAGCGGCAGNTCCGAATCNGACAGGCTTAGAATNNTCGAAGCCNTTGCGTCTGGTTTTACTTTAATGACGCGTTGCACNCGGGCATANCTTCTTGCTTCCTCCGGGATCTTTGCNGCGAGCTTTCCCAAGACATGGTCCGTTTGTATGTTTCCGACCGTCCAAGAGTTNTCNCGTTCCTCCTGTTNNNTTCCTAGGGCTTCATCGACAAAGGCANCCANCCCCATCATTTCTCCAGGCAACAAATTGACTTCCGGNCCGTGCAACTGGGTGTTGTAATTCTCGNCGTCGANGCGCTCTCCCGCAAACATGATCAAGCCGCCGCCCTTTTTNACNAAACTGTCTAAGCGTTCTGANGCATCGGTTCCGATGCTTGGTACGTTNGCCAAAGNGATTAGGTCGTANTCCGTGAANTTTTCCACATCCAAGTCCTGCCAGTCNGCNCGCACNACGTCCAAANTGGAATCTTCTTCCACTTGTTTTAGCTTCAATGCCTTGACTAACCAAAAAATCTCGCTTGGNCCTTTGTTTGAGGCTGGTTCNCCATCGATGCAAAGGATGCGTATCCGCTNNTTGACCCCAACCACCGTATGNCTNTGGTTGTCTTCTTGGAGAGAGTCGTCGCTNAGATTNACGCTCAGCTTGGCGTCGCCTGCTTCATCAATGGTGGTGAAGAAGGAAAGCATCTTGGTTTCACCCGCCTCGATGGANCCGATTGATTGCCGTGTGATAGTTTGTTTGTTCAAGGTGAGCGTGGCAGTGCCGCCCTCGTTCGAATGTCGCCCGAAATTCTTNATTTCCGCCGTAAACCGTGCCGTGCCGTTCGGNCCTAANGATCCGGATACGTAGCCAAAATTGGTGACCGCCAGNTTCTCTTCNCCNGNTACCTTGATGGGGGTNANGTACAAGCTCGCTTGATCGCTGATGGCTTTTAAGNNGACTGTCGCCTCTTCCGAAAGATTGTTCCAGTCGATTGCTTGGGCATCGGTCACAAAGTAGCATTCGAGCACGGATGCCTTCAGNTCACCCACAAGTTTGGCGACTTCGTTCAGACTACGCTCCAAATTCAATTTTTCCGGCAAGATCTTAATCTTNTCTAATTCGGCCCTGAAACGNCCCTCCTCATAATTCGCTCCNCTGAACAAGGTGCGNGGNNTGTCNCCCAGCAGAACGACNGTCACTGAATCGCCCACTTGCGCAGTAGAGANAATCTCTTGNACCCGNGCCATGGCCATGGTCATACGTTTTTCCAGTTTTCCATGCCCCATACTNTAGGATGCATCAATGGCTACAACCATTCCGACTCNTCGCTCACCTCCCAANAAACCNGCTGTNTTGTTGTCCANTACNGGCCGAAGAAGGGCAAANGCGACCAAGGCAAGTACCAAGCAACGCAAAAGAAGCAGNAGAAGGTCTTCCAGTCGGACTTGGCCGGANCGAATCACCAAGGCTCGNCGCAGCAACTCCATGGCCGCCCAGTCCGTACGGCGACGATGGCGCTGATGGAGAAGGTGGATGATTATCGGCACGGCTACGCCTGCAGCAGCCAATCCTCCCCAAAGTGGCAAGGAATTGAGGAAATTCATGGCTGTCCTCCTTCCTGCTGTGGAGAGGTCCATGCGAGGTGCGCATCATGCATGTCGACGCCGCAAGGATAAGATAATCGCTTGCCGAAATCTACACTAACCACCAAGTCGTTTCCCGAAGGCAATGGGATTGAAATGTTTTCAGTTTCAGACTCTGCCGAAAGTTCCTTCTTGTAGAATTCTTTATTTCCAAGGGAAAGTGTTATTGTGGCGTCTCCCAGACTACCGGGAACAGGGCTTAGGGACGTTCTTAAAACTCGACTATCGTTTTGTCCTTTTGTCGGCAGCTTGTAGCGCAGAACCGTTTGTGGAAAAACCCTGACCGCGGAAAGACTTGGTTTGTCGGCTTTACGGAAATCAAGATGTTCCACTCCAGGATGTTTGCCTAATGGCCCCGACGTATCCATTTTCCTGTCTTGAAAATCATTCAACCATCGCGTCCGCTTATCGGACCGAATGAGGTAACGCAGCTTTTCCCATGGGATGTCCACGGTTTCCAATACTGGGTGCCCGAGTATGATTTTCTCGTCCTCAAGACCGACTTTTCCACGCAGGATGCTTCCGTCCACCAAACCGATTTCATCCATCGGTCCTTTG
>PCBO01000018.1 GCA_002730975.1 Opitutia bacterium | reverse complement strand
AAGAGAGCAAATTCATCCTAAACCCAACCCAACAAAATAACCCAAATGGGTTGACTCATATAGAGTTTTCTCTAGTTTAATGGTTATTAGCGCAAGCTAATGTTAACCTAAGTAAAACAACAACAGTAACTTACGAAGGGTTTCCTTCCGTTTGGTTGTGCACCGCCAAGTTCTATCGCCACAAGTCGAAGAGCAGGAGACAGTTTGAGAAGTATCGGGACGCCTTCGGGCCGCTTTAGATTTATTGAATAACAAATTGGATAAAGGAAATCTGACGAATCAGATCGCTCTCCCCATCACGATATTTTCGTAACGTGGTGGAAAAACCTTTTTTAAGATCAACTCGAACCCGCTCTTGAAAACCATCTAGTTGGGCATCTTCGTAAGTGTAGTTTCCAAGTATGGTAAGAGCTTTGTCTCTAATACGGTGTTCATTTTGCTCGAGAATTCTCTCAAAGTCTCCCGCAAGCCCTTCCATCTTAAGCTGAATGTCAATATACCTAGCCTTAACCGGTCCGCCTAGATTAGTTATTAAATCCTTGAGTTCATAGAATTTCACATCTCCCGATGGTTCGATACCAGATTGACGCGAAGATAGAGACTGGTGACTTGGAATCCCAAGATCCAACGGTAGTTCTCCCTTGGTTCGCGAGGAGGCTCTGACCATTTCGCCGTCCCCTCGAAGCAAATCCTCTAGTTCATAGAATTTGTCCAACGGTAGTTCATCCTTGGTTAGCTTGGAGGCTCTGACTATTTCGCCGTCCTTGTAGGTGTCGCGTCTTTTTTCCGTCCCGTACTTATTATACGAAACCAAAACCCCATTCCCTTCCACGACATTGGTCACGGGACACTTTTCGCCATTTAGTCTCCAAACAACCCCAGTTATTAGCTTACCGTCCTTCCAAGTAATTTCATCTTTCATCTGCCCGTTCTTGTACCACTTTGTCGAAAGCCCGTCTTTCTCGTTGTCCTTATAGTTTCCTTCACCCCTCTTCTGCCCGTTCTCGTACCACGTCGTCCAAAGCCCGCTCTGCTTGCCGTTCTTGTTCGTTCCTTCCTTCCACTTCTGCCCGTTTTCGTGCCAATCAGTCGAAAGCCCGTCCAACCTACCGTCTTTGTATTGGGACAAACCTCCGATCCGCCCATTGTCGTACATCCACTTCGCCCATCCCGTATAAGGCGTTTTCTGATTCGGGGCGAAGTAAACCGCGACCGAGGTCTTGAATGGATCTAGTAAATCCAAAAGTTCCGTTAGATCAAAGTCGTTGCGATTGCGTCCATTGATTCTCGGATCAAGCTTTTCCGAATCAATCGCCTCAGCGATGATCTTTCCGAGGCTGACGTCCATCCAGAGGTAGCCGACTTCCGCAGTCTTCGCAGGTGGGGATTCGGCAGAAGTCTGATTGGATTCGGGACTATCCCCTGCAGGCTTTTTAGTGTCCCCTCCACACCCAACCATCAGCAGGGCGACGAACATCGTAAACAGTAGTTTCTTCATATCGTTATTGTAGAGCCTTGCGATTGATTCGCCTATTACAAGTTTTTGCTGATTTTGTAACGAGCATCCTTCCATCCAACACTCGCCGAAACTTAGGTCAAGGTGAGTTTTGACCCACTTTTGCGATTTAGGTCTCAATCCACCTCTTTTTAAGTTATAATCCAAATTTCGGCGTGTAACCCCGCTGGAGATAACGAACTTATTTAAAGCAAATATGGATCAAGAAAACAATTACTGAGGATCGGGGTAACGACTTGAGAGCTAATCCAGAAGACCCTTTCCGAGGATATCGTGAAGAGAAGAAGTTTGCTTGTCTAAAGATCAGAAAAATCATGAGGGCTCGATTAATTGAAATAAACTGTTTGCCTAGGTGGGTTGGAATTCGAGAATGAATTTTTATTAACCTGAACCTTAGGCACTGCTTTGTCACAACTACTTAATTGGAACAGTAAACGTCTGACCCGAGGTTGGCAGCAGGGCGTGAACGCCTTCTATTACGGGCTTGGCTTTAGCGATACCGATTTGGATCGCCCGCAGGTTGGCATCGGCACTCCTCTGCTGGAGGGGAACTTGTGCAACCTTCATGCTTACGAGCTTGCTCGAAAGATAGCGGATGGATGCCAAGCGGCCGGTCTTGTCGGCTTTCCTTTTGGGACTCCCGGCGTGAGCGACAATATTTCGCAAGGTCACGAAGGAGGGAACGGTAGTCTTCCTTCCCGCAACTTGATCGCCAATTCCGCCGAGTGCGTGGTTACGGCTCATGGTTACGACGCCCTAGTCGGGCTTCACAATTGCGACAAGAACGGACCCGGTTTCGCCATGGCCTTGGCTCGTACGAATTATCCCGGTTTGATCGTTTCCGGGGGGAGCATCAAGCCCGGTTGCCACGATGGGCGGGACATAACCATCCTCGACGTCTACGATTCGCAGGCTTCGGCCAGTGTGGGAGCGATCACAAAGGAAGAGGCGAACCAGATTCTTCGGAAGGCATGTCCGGGCCCGGGTGGTTGCGGCATAGCGGCCTCCTTCAACACTTGGGGAATCGCCATGGAGGCAATTGGTCTGATGCCCCCTTTCAGTAGCTCGATTCCCGCGGAGGCTCCCGAAAAGCGTGAGGAATGCCTCGGGGTAGGAAGACTCGTGCACGGCATGCTGGCCAGTGGCTTGCGTCCCCGCGACGTCTTGACCAAGGATGCGTTTACCAACGCAACCGTAGCTATTGCGGCGGCTGGTGGTTCGACCAATGGGATTCTTCATTTGCTTGCTCTGGCTCTTGAGGCCGAAGTCTCTTTTGATCTCTCCGACGTGCAGAGCATTCTTCGAACGACCCCCGTGCTGGCCAATTTTGCTCCTCGAGGTAAGCGTACTATGGTCGATTTGCATAATCTGGGCGGCACGCCCCTGTTTCTAAAGCTGCTTCTGGACGCAGGCCTGCTACATGGTGATTGCGTTTCGGTTACGGGAAAGACGATGGCAGAGAACCTATCGGGAGTGCCCGAAATACCTATGGATCAGGATCTTCTGACCACCGTTGGCAAACCTTTCAAGGCCTATGCCGATATGCAGGTATGTTTCGGAAACGTCGCCCCCGGCGGTGTTGTGTTCAAGGTGTCGAGCATGGAGAAAACGACTTTTAAAGGCACGGCCCTTTGTTTTGATGACGCCCGCGAAGTCGCCAAGGCGGTCGAGGCCAATCGTATCAAGCCCGGCATGATAATCGTCCTGCGATATCAAGGACCGGTAGCTTGTGGTATGCCCGAGGTCTTGGTGGCGACTGCAGCCCTCGCCGTACCCGAGCTGGACGGCAAGGTGGCTTTCCTTTCCGACACTAGAGTGTCGGGGGTCTCCCATGGAGCGATCGGTGTGCATTGTTCCCCTGAGGCCGCCGTGGGCGGTCCCATCGCCTTGGTCGAGGACGGCGACGAAATTTCCTTCGATCTCTTGGCCGGCGAGATCACGTTGCAGGTCGGCGACGAGGACTTGACCAAGCGTCGCGCTGAATGGACCGCCGCAACTCCAGCCTACGAGCGGCGCGCATACTTGGCCGACTTCAGCGCCACTGTAGCCCAAGCCAACTACGGTTGCGTCAGTCGCGCTCATTACCCGGAGTGTGAACATGGTTCCTAGAACTTGCCGTTTCGGCTTTGTCCGACCTTGCCGTGATCTGGTGGTATGACTCCTCTGGGCAATGTTTAGAAATTGGTCTGGATAAGGAACCATGCGAATACTGTAATGTACTTTTTGGTTATAGCTTTATAACATGCTTATTTTGATTCAGTCTCGACGTTTTTTCTCTCTCGTGAGTATTGTTTTTCTTCTTTTTTGAAATTCCCATCTAGTTAATCCCATCCATACCTAAACAATTACATGAAACTTGAAACGAAATGCCTCCATTTAGGTTACTCCCCTGAACCTTCGACTCTTTCACGCGCTGTGCCCGTCTACAAGACGAGCTCCTTTGTATTCAACAACACCGAGCACGCGGCCAACCTTTTTGGTCTTCGTGAACTAGGCAACATTTATACCCGCTTGATGAACCCTACAACCGACGTTCTCGAACAGCGAGTAGCCGGTTTGGAAGGTGGTGCGGCCGGGTTGGGCATCGCTTCCGGCACGAGCGCGGTCTTTTATTCGATTATCAACCTCGCCGAGGCAGGTGATGAGATTGTTTCCGCCAATAATCTATACGGTGGAACCTACACCCAGTTCAACGACATCCTGCCGAAACTTGGAATCACCGTGAAGTTCGTCGACCCCAACGATCCACAAAATTTCGCAGCCGCCATAACGGATAAGACAAAAGCTCTCTTTTGCGAAAGTGTTAGCAATCCCGGTCTGGACGTCGCCGACCTCAAGGCAATTGGTGACATCGCTTCTTCCAATGGGATTCCCTTGATCGTAGACAGCACGTTTTCCACACCTTACCTCACTCGCCCCATAGAGCATGGAGCCGACATAGTTGTTCATTCCCTGACCAAGTGGTTAGGTGGACACGGCAATGGCATCGGAGGCGTAGTGGTCGATTCCGGCAGGTTCAACTGGGCAAATGGAAAATTCCCACTTTTTGATCAGCCTGACACCAGCTATCACGGTTTGCGTTGGGGGCATGATTTGCCCGAACCCTTGTCTCCGCTGGCATATATCTTGAGAATGCGTACCGTACCTCTACGAAACTTGGGCGCTTGCATTTCTCCTGAGAATTCCTGGCAGTTCTTACAAGGTATTGAAACCCTGCACTTACGCATGGACAGGCATTGTGAGAATTCGCTTACTGTTGCCAAGCATCTGAAGGAGCACGAATCCGTGGAGTGGGTTCGATTTCCCGGTTTGGAGAGCGACCCCATGTATGCTCTGAACCAGCAATACCTGGAAGGAAAGGGTGGCTCCATGGTCGTTTTCGGGATCAAGGGCGGTGCGGAAGCAGGGTCCAAGTTTATCGACAATTTACAACTTTTCTCACATTTGGCGAATGTCGGAGATGCCAAGAGTTTGGCCATTCATCCCGCCACGACCACTCACTCCCAGATGAGCGAAGAACAACAAGCGGCGGGCGGCATCACACCTGAACTAGTTCGCCTTTCCATTGGTTTGGAACATTCCGAAGATATTTTGTCGGATATTGATCAAGCCCTCAAGGTAGCTACTGCTTAAGCTAACTGCCATGGGCAGAAAGTTTGCTCTCACTTACTTGGTCGCCCTGACTTTGGTCATGGCCGGTGCCTTGATCTACGGGTTCAGCGTTGGTGACTTTTGGAAGGACGGGGGCGAACTGTTGGACAATCCTTGGGGGATCGTTTCGCTCTTCGACGTGTATGTGGGTTTTTTCCTTTTCATCGGTTGGGTTTGCTATCGGGAAAGTTGTCCGGGGATTATACTGGCTTGGTCGATTGCCATTCTTTTGGGCGGAAACGTTGTCAGTGGACTCTATGCGGTGATCGCCTTGTTTCGCAGCAAGGGAGACACCAAGCTTTTCTTCCTCGGTGACGGGGCCAACTGTTCTTCAGAAACGGAGGAAGCCTAGTCCGTTTCCGACAGTTTTTTGACGTGCTTCAGCACGCGCTGGTGAATCCGACCGATTAGAAAGTCCGACCAAAGCTTCCAGTAGCTAGCCGGCCACATGTGATGTTTGTACCAAGTTGTGCCGATGAGACGGGTTTTTCCATCTTCCATCCTTTCCAACCGAAACTCTCCCCGTTTGCTTTCCAGATGACCGTCCAAATGAGGCGGATGGATGTCGTAGGGTGAGATTTCCTTCATCGGAGGAGGTTGAGCGGTAACGTCGAAGGCGAGGACGTTTGGCTCGTCCCAGACCGTGATCGGTTCGACGAACGCTCCTGTAGTGAAGTTGCAGTGTCGAATGGCTCCCACGCCCGTTCCCTCAATTGTGGCGCAGGTCGGGCAAGCAATTCCCAAGTCGAAGAGCCAATCTTCCGCCGGCGGAAGCTCGGAGAAGGTCACCACGTTGTTCCAAATTTCCTCAGGCGAGGCGTTGACGAAGACCTCCGAGCGAACGGAGAAAAGAGGAGCCTTTGGAAGAGCCTTTTTTTCAAAGCCCATTAGCAGAAAAGTGGCCAGAAAGAGGGCTAGAGATGGGTTGAAGCTGGATTGGTTTTGAATCATGTAACCGACCCATCCGCCCAAACACGCCAAGGGCAAGGCGATGGGCGCCGCCATGGCCAAGCAGAGGATTCCCTCGATCGCCAAAAGAAGAAGAAAGAGGAAGGAAAAGGCAAGGGACAGGCAGGCGACGGCTTGACATTGACTGGCTTTTCGCCGGGTATGGTGGCCATAGGTTACGGCGGATACGAGTCCCATGACGAAGGGAAGACCGACGAAAACACCCCATCCGTAGTCTTGTCCAATTTTGGTGGTTAGGCTTAGGGAAACCAAAAGGGCGCCAAGCGCCGCGGAAAGGCCTGCGGAGAAGACGGCGCAGGTCACCATTCCTTTGGGGATCATCCGGTCGAGCCAGTACTTCGGCTTTTTCTCTCTCCCTTCTTCTTCCTGACTTGAAGCAATGGGTTTGGGCAGAATGCAAAGGAGAAAGAAGAAGAGCAGGTTGATGAAGGGAAGGAAAAAAAGGACACAGGTTAAGAGGGGCCAGTGGAGGGAACGGAGTCGCTTGACGGTGAGGACGATCCCAACGTAGATGAAGGGTAGGGCCATGGCCAGCATGAGGAGAACTTCGTTCGAAAGCTCTTTCACCGACCCGAAGTCCGTTACGGGTAGCAAGTAGGCAAAAGGTGAGGGAAAGGAATCGTAAGTGAAAAAAGAAATGAGCCTGTCGAGGTTCCACTTGACTATGAAAAGGGCGATGCCCGTAAAGGCATAGACAGATCGACCAAGTTGCCCTTTCCATGAGAAAAAAAGACCGAGAAGCTTAGAAAAGGACATGATTATTTCCTACTCCGAGAGTCTGAAAAGTGGCAAGGAGCAAAGCCTCTTTAGCTTATTATAGGTCTTCGGTTGGTTTCTCGACAATTATACTTTTTCCAAGGTTTGGAGTAGTCGTCCCATCAGCTTGTTCGCATCTTCGAACAAGTCTTTCTTCATGGTGAATTCTTCTGGTTGCTGAACATATTTTCCCAGAGTCAGATCATCGTGGCATGCCTCGGCGATTCGATTGGCATCGCCGGCTCTAAGTTCCAAATGAAATTGCAAAGCCAGAGCACTTCCACCAATACAAAATCCTTGATTTGATGTAGCCGCGCTTGAAACCAAATGCTCGGCTTCTTCGGGTATTTCGAACGTATCGCCATGCCAATGAAAGGCATCGAAGGTTTTCGGTATTTCTTCGGTGAATGCCGTATGCTCGTCTTTTTCCTTGTTCACAGGAAACCAGCCAATTTCCTTGTGAGGATTTCTACTAACCTTCGCATCCATTGCCGCAGCCATTAACTGAGCTCCGAGACACACGCCAAAGACCCGCTTGTCATTGATAATTGCGGATCGGATCAGATTCATCTCGGGTATTAACCACGGAAACTTGCTTGAGTCTTCAACTCCCATGGGTCCTCCCATTACGACTAGCCAGTCGAAATCCTCGAGACTAGGTAACGAAGATTCCTCGAAGAGGCGAGTGCATGCAAGTTCATGATCTCTTGAAAGGAACCATTCGGCCATGCAACCCAAGCCCTCGAAGGGTACGTGCTGAAGCCAATGTACGCGCATGGTCTGCTTAAGGAGTCACCATTCGTAACAGGCGATTGCTTCGAGCTCTCGAACGAACATTTGGCGACCCGATAAGGCGAGGTGAGCCCAGCTAGGTTCGTCTGAAATTTCTCGGCTTTCTCTAACCGATAGTTTTTGGGAATTGGGCTCGATGAGATACAAAGTTCCGTCTTCATCAAGGGCTATGATTTCCTTCCCGTTCGATACCATAGACATGTATTTACCGAAAGACTTTTCACTTATCCATTTCGTGTCTCCGTTCTTCATGTCGATGCAAGTCATTCGCTGCTTCCTCAGGTGAATGTAGCAAAAATCATCGATTATTATCGGTCCTGACATGTATCCTTCCTGCCTGTTTTGCCACTTTTCGCTAACGGAGAATCCTGATGGAGTTTCCGATAAGTCGAACAATAGCGTTTTGCCGCCGTAGCTGCTGGTGAAGATGCCGTTGCCGTATGTGGTTGGAGTCAGAATGTTCATGCCGCGAAAGGCTTTTATCGGTTGGCGCCATAGTACTTTACCATCTTTCATGTCAACGCCAGCCAAGTCGGTTCTAGTCTGGACGAGCAGTTGTCTTTTTCCTTGAGGAGAGGCAATGGTTGGGGAAGAAAAGGCACTGCCGTACATGCCGCCCTTGTCAGAGAGCGAACGCCAAATCGACTTGCCTGTTTCCTTTTCCAGCTTAACCAAGCCGGATCCGGCCTGTACGTATAAGTGGTCACCATCGATAAGAGGGGAACAGACGAAGCCGAATGCCGGAAGAGGCGCCTTGTATCGTTTCATGAAGTCGACTGACCATTTTTTCTTTCCGGTATTTGCATCGAGGCAGACGAGGAAGTCGCGCATTCCGGCAACGTAAAGATTTTTGCCGTCATAAGACGGGGTTGAGCGAACCCAACTACCATTTTTCCAAGCAAAGAACGGAACGCTCATTGACCCTGGCCAGCTCGTTTCCCATTTCTGCTTGCCACTCTCCCTGTCGAAGGCCCGGACTACCTCGTTTTTCCCCTTGGTCTCAACCGTGAAGACCAGTTTTTGAGAGACTATCGGCCCAGGATAGCCCTTGCCCAATTCTTTTCGCCATGAAAGACGGAGTTTTTCCTTGGATATTCCTTCGGGCCAAGGAGATTGTTTTTCGATGTAACCATCGCGTGTCGGCCCTCGCCATTGAGACCATGATAGGTCTCCGGAAACATCGGTTGAGGGTTTTCCCTGTAGACTGAGTACAAGGATAAGAAGGTATGCGATCTTGTTCATGTTTTTTTAAAAAGATAATGACTAACCCACCATTCCTGTCCATTTCGAAAACGAAAGGTCTCGGCACATGCTAGAAAGAAAATTCTCCAACGATGAAAGGTTTGCCTTGCTTCTTCCATAGAAAGTTCCTCTTTGAAAGTCTTGAGGATTTTCTCCCGGTTCTCATCCATGTTGTTTAGCCAACATTCAGAAGTCTTCGCATAGTGAATACCTGACCAACGCCACCTTTTTTCTAGTTCGAGGGAACCGGAAATACGCAGAAAGAGTTCGTCCGCAGGCATCGTTCCTCCACTGAAAAAGTGCTTCGACATCCAGTCGTCCTCACCCTCGACTTCGAAGGGGTATGATGTCGATCGATGGCAGAACACATGAGTGAATAATTTACCGCCCGGGGTAAGCCAAGAGTTTATCCTGCGGAAGAGTTCTCTGTGGTTTCGGACATGCTCGAACATCTCGACTGAGACCACGCGGTCAAACTGTTTATCTGTTTTGAATGCATTGATGTCTTCTGTTAGAACATCGAGGTTGTTCAATCCCCTGTTCTTTGCTTCACCGAGGATGTGTTCTCGTTGTGAATGCGAGTTGGAAATGGATGTGATTTGAGCATTCGGGTATTTTGTTGCCATCCATAGGGATAGCGACCCCCAACCGCAACCTAACTCGAGAATTTCCATTCCATCCTCTAGCTTAGCATGCTCGCAGCTTAGTTCAAGGGCTCGATGCTCTGCATGGGTAAGGTCGTTGGCGTGTGGATCGAAAAAGCAGCAACTATACTTGAGGTTTTTACCGAGGACCTTTTGGTAGAAACTAGCAGGTACTTCGTAGTGCTGCTCGTTTGCTTTGTCCGTAAGCACGGCCATGGGGGAGGCGTCGGATTCCTCTACGTACTTTTCCACAAGTTCTGCGTTGGCCTCGCAGTCCTCCGATTTGCATTGATCTATTCTTTGCTTGCAGAGGTTGCGTATGCCCGCCCGAATTATAAGGTCTGGCAAAAGGCCTTTTTCGGAAAGTTTGATAAAAGTGTCGGTCAAGCTCATGAAGAAGAGTCTCTGTTTTCGGGTGGCCAAGGAAAGAAAGCGGATGTGCGTTCGACGTATGTGGCATAGGCTTTTCCGCTTACTTCGAGTTTACGAGCTTCCACGAAGGGAATACCTGTGATCTTAGTAAGAAAAAGGTACAGTATGAAAGGAAGGGCAACTAACCAGGTTCCTTCAGGAGCTGCCCACCCCAAGGGCAAGTATCCGATCCACAAGACCCATTCAAAGAAGTAGTTGGGATGCCTCGAATATTTCCAAAGACCGACATCGCATACTTCTGCTCGGGTTCTCTTCGGACTTTTCTTGAAACGGGCAAGTTGTCGATCAGCGATGTTTAGACCGATGAAACCAATGAACCAGATGGTCAGTCCGGTAAAGTCAAGGAAGTTTAGGGCATTTGGGTTGCCTACAAGAACCAGAAAAGGGGACGCAAAAAGCACTACCCAGAACGCCTGTATTTGGAAAAAAAAGAAAAAACCCGACTTGGCTCGTTTGCCTAGGCTCTGCCTTAAGTAGGCATACCGAGAATCTTCCGGCTTCCCCAAGCAACGCCTAAACAGGTAAGTCCCCAAGCGTATCGACCAGAGTAGGACGAGGCACTGGAGCAAGAGCAGGCGATCGGGGTCGGTTTGGTCTCGGGACAGATAGAGGTAGCAAAAGGCAAGTATACCCACACCGTAGGCCCAGAGGACGTCGACGTAAGAAGTGTTGTTGATCTTGAGTGCGACCAGCCAACCTCCAAACATCAATATCGAAGCTCCGGCTTGGCCATAGAGGAGAAGTTCGAGCATATTCATGAGTGGGTCTTCTTGCGGGGAAATCGAATATGGACTAGGTGTAGGACTATACCTGCGACAGCCCATTCAACGGCTATGGCCAAGGCTGATTGCCAGTCTTTTTCGAGAGCGAGAACACTTAACTTGTCTCCCGAATAGTATGCGACCAGCCCACCTAGCGAGAACCCGATTGTGGCTCTCAGGCAGTTGTCGATGAACCAAGAAAAAAGAGGGTGAAGCATGAGCCCGAGATTTAGCCAGAGAGCGATCATCCATAGTGGGGCACCCCAGAGGTTAGGGTAGGGGGGGAATCCAAGAAATCCCAGATTCACAAGAAGGGCGTCCCCGAGGACGCCGAGTATCGTACAAGCAAAGAGAAATGGTAGAGCATGCTTGAGCCGTTTGGTCAGTGAGACTCGTGTTAGAACTAGGGCAAGTCCTGCGAGAGGGAGTACGCGTGGAAAGGGACTGAGCGTTGCGAGTACGCAGGCAAACCAAGCCGATTGAAAAATCGCCAGATCGATGAGGATGGCAAACCGAGTGTTCATTGCGGGAAGCCTCGGGCAAGTTTGCATTTTGGCTTTGCGAGGAGAAGGTGAACGTCACCGGTATACCCTTCCTCGAAACCCGCCTCACAGTAGCAAAGGTAGTATTCCCAAGCTCTTCTGAAAGACTCGTCGTACCCGAGGGAACTGATCTTATTCTCGTTCTTCTTGAAGCGTAGGCGCCATTCGCGGAGTGTTCGGGAATACTGATGGCCAAAGTCGTGGAGGGCGGCTGGGCGAAGGTCGGAGCGCTCCACCGCTGCTGCAATCATAGCCGAGGCAGAGGGAACGCAGCTGCCGGGAAAGACACGCGTCCGGATGTAATCGACTTCCTTGAGGTATTGTGCATATCGATGATCAGGCATTGTGATGCCTTGAATCATAGCCGCACCGTCGGAAGCGAGCAGGTCGGAAATCTTGGAAAAATAGTCGGGAAGATATTCGTGGCCCACTGCCTCGATCATCTCTATCGATACGATCCTGTCGAATTTGCCAGATAAATTCCGATAGTCTTGCTTGACAATGCGGATCCGATCCTCCCATCCGTTCTTACGAATTCTATCTACTGCGTAGTTGTATTGCCGCTCGGAAATTGTCGTTGCAGTTAGTTTGGCTTCTGTTTTTTCGGCTAGCCTGTGGGCGAATCCACCCCAACCACATCCGATTTCCAAAAGGTGATGGCCGGGTTTGATGTCAAGCTGCTCTATGATACGGTCGTACTTGGCTATGGAAGCTTCCTCGAGAGTGCTTTCATGTGTGTCGAAAATGCCGCAAGAGTACGTCATCGTGGGGTCGAGCATAAGCTCGTAGAAGTCGTTCCCCAGGTCGTAGTGAAGAGCGATGTTTTTTCGGCTTCCCTTTATCGTATTCTTTTGTCCGATGGCATAGCACCATCTTGCTACCTTGTTGAGAAAAGTTGCCCAACCTCCCTCCATGCCGTCCATTGCTTCCTGATTCTGCAAGAAAAAGCGAAAAAGCATAACTAAATCCGGTGTCGTCCAGTCTCCGTTCGCAAAGCTGTCTGCGACTCCGAGCGAACCTCCTAAGCAGGCTTTGCGAAAGAAGACTTTTTCCGAGACTCGAATTACTACATGTATCCCTTCTTGTGATGAATCTCCTATGATGAGAGAATCCGAGGGGGTATCTATTTGCAGAGTTCCAGTGGTGATTTTTCGAAGTTGTGAAACAAAGGCCTTCTCGAAAAAACCTCTTTTGGGCGAGAATTCGATTGGTATATCCGAAGTTCGTTCAGTTGCTTGCTTGTTCATGTGAAGTTGAGTTTGGCAAGTGTTTAGGATGGGAATGAAAGGGGCACCCCTTGAGCCGCAAAAGTAAGGCGTTCCAATATATTCCCGCCGTAATGCGAAATGTAAGGATGGGAAAGCGGGCCAGCGCCCAGGCTAAATTTCCTGAGCTGATTTTTCTGCGCCGGAGATTGAGGTGGGCCGTAAAGAACACTTTTTTCTTTTCCTTGAGTATCATATCAACCTTCAGTGTTTTGGATGGAGAGGTGAAGCGCCAATCGTAGGCGACATCCATCGCCATAAAGGGAGAAACATGGAATTCCTTAGTGAATTCATGCTTGCTGCGTTCATTTGATTTTTTGTCTGAATCATCCCAACTGAAGGCTTTAGCATATCGCTCTCCCCATGGGGTGTTGGTAATCTCCGCCATGATGGCATGAGGGCGGGTCACTTGCTTGTCCCAAGCGTAATAAAAGCTTATAGGATTGAAGCAATAGCCAAAAGTTCGCAAATGAGTCAGGATGGAAATCGGCCCTTCGATCGGTCGTCCAATTTGTTCAGTCATTGTTCGCCTTACAGCCTTATCCAAGCAACTGATTTCTTTATTATGGTAATCTTCTCGGCGAAAAGCAGATAGGTTCGTGCTGTCAACAGACCATAACCAACGGTTTTTAAAAACTTCTGGCAGTTCATTCAGGAAAAGGTGGGGCATGAAGAGATTGTAACAGAGGTCATGCGCCTTGGGAGAACGGCGATGATGACGAACCTTGCCGAAGTAAAGGCAGCTATTCATTTGAGTCTTTCCCCAAAAGCCTCGCATACTCTTAAACCACTGGATAGACCATCTTCGTGGAATCCATAACCCCAGTAAGCCCCGCAGAGTGAAATGCCTTGGTTACGGATGAATTCTCTATGTCGTTTCTGGGCGCTTTTACGCCCTTCGTGGTATGTGGGGTGAGAAAATTTGAAATCACCGTGATGCTTATTGGATTCTATGCTTCTTTCTTGATTTAGGGAAACGCAAAAGGGTTGAGAGCAACTAAGTCCTTGTAGGATATTCATGTCGTAAGTAACCGTTGCCTTTTCTGAATGAGCCTCAGGTATATGAGCATTCCAACTTGCTCTAGCAGAATTGCGGCGTGGAAGCAGGGAATCGTCACTATGCAGAGATATTAAGTTTTGTTCGTAGGGAAAGGCTTCTAAGAGTTTTTTCTCCTCATGCGTAGGTTGGTCTATCATCTTGAGAGACTGGTCTGCGTGGCAGGCTAGTATTACTTCGTCAAATCTGGCATTTGTTCCATCTTGTAGTTCTATATTTACTCCTTCTTTAGATCTGGAGACCCTTTTGACGGGAGTATTCAGGTGAAGTCTGTTCCCAATATTCTTAACCATTTGATCCACATAGGCGCGAGAACCGTCTTTAAGCACACGCCAAATCGGACGGTCAAATGATTGAAGCATTTTATGATTGGACAGGAAGTCTATAACGAATTCCATCGGAAACTTTCCAAATTTTGTTGATGGACAGGACCAAAGTGCCGAGCCCAAAGGCAATAGAAAGACATCTCGAAAGCGTTTACTAAAGTGATTTTTCAACAAGAAATCGTCGACCGATTCTTGAGTTCTAAGATTTTTTTTTGCAATTGAATGAAAGCGAAATATCTCGCGAACCATTCCCCAGTGCTTGAAGTCTACCAGATTACGTTTAGCCCCAAATAATCCTCTTAAACTTTCTCCACTATATTCTATTCCTGATTTGTCGCAACGTACGGAAAATCCCATACGAGTTGTCTTGGATTCGATTTCTAGATGATCCAGCAAGCTAACGAAATTTGGATAATTACTTTCGTTGAATACGATAAAGCCGGTGTCGATGTTTTGGGTTCCTCGTTCCCCTTTTACCTCAACAGTGTTTACGTGTCCGCCTGGTTTTATATCTGATTCATAAATTGTTACATCGAATTTCCTACGAAGTAAGTATGCGCATATCAATCCCGATATACCAGAACCAATGATTCCTACCTTCACTTGTTCGATCCAATTCTTTTTAGCTTATAGCTTTTTCTTTAACCCAATTCGGAGTCTTTTTTAAGCCCCAAACTACTCCCAAGATCGACAGCATTTGAAGAACTCTGTGGGTTGGGTCGAACTGTCCTCTGAAAAAACCTTGTCTGGCAGAACTAGGGAAGAAATGGTGATTGTTGTGCCAGCCCTCTCCCAAAGTTATGAGGGAGACTATTCCATTATTCCTGCTTTCGTCACAAGTTTCGAATTTTTTACTGCCAAACATGTGAGCCAACGAATTTACTGAGAAGGTAGCGTGGTACAAAGCAACTGTCGGAACTAAGAATCCCCACACCAGTAATTGCATTCCCGAGGCGCCTATGCTGGAAGAGGCCCAAGTAGATTCTCCAATAACATAGCAAATTGAAGCTAGAGACAAAACAGGAATCCAGTCGAAGCGGTTGATGAATCTAAGTTCTTGATATTTTAACCAGTCAGGTATCTCTCTCAAGAATGTTGGAAGAGCATAATCCGACATGAACCATAATGAATGGCTCCATAAAATACTTTTGGACACGGGTGAGTGTACGTCCAGATCGGTGTCCGAATGACGATGGTGACGCCGATGGTGAGCGGCCCACCACAGCGGTCCTCGTTGTCCTGCGCTGCACGCGACGAAGGCACCCATGAACTGAACAATGCGACTAGTTTCGAATGCCCTGTGTGAGAAATATCTGTGGTAGAAGGCGGTTATTGAAAACATCCGTATGCAGTACGATGCAAGAGCCAGTGCTAGACACCACCAGGAGAAATCTACAAACAAAACTCCAATCAGAGCCAAGTGTATTAATATGTAGGGAAGGCACCTGAACCACTCTATCTTTTCTTTTCCTTCGACTGGTTTTTCAAAGGTTTCAGGAGGAGGTAAGATCCAACGAAGTACTGCTGAAAACATTTTTTAGGCAGCTGTTTTAAGGGCAAGCGTCAGTTCCAATGGGCTCATACTGTCTTTTTTACTCATATCTAAATTCACGAATTGATCAAGTTTCCGAAAGTCCAACTTTCCATTGCGCAAAATAATAGCTCTTAATTTTCTTAGACTTCTAGCTTCAATTTGTCTGACTCTTTCGGCGGATACTTTCAATTCGTTCGAGATTTCTTCAAGTTTCATCGGTAATCGATTTCCCAATCCAAACCTCATCGATATAACTTTTTTCTCACGATTGTCTAGGAAATCCACAGCAACCTTGAAATCATCCGCAAGTGATCCGTTCTCTCTGTAGGAAGCTTTTTCATCTTCTTCTGATGTTAGGAGGTCAGCTAACGTAAGGTCGGTGTCATTAATTGTTTTATCAATCGATGTGGATGACAACGGAGCCATTTTGACTCTGTTGGCCAAATTTCTTTCGTACCCAATATTACTTTTGATTTCTTTGTTCGTGGGTTCTCTGCCCAGATCGATTTGAAGTTGTGATTCAATCCCTTTCTTGCGTTTGTTGCCTTGGAAAACATCATGAGGTACTGATACCGCTCCGTGCAATTTGCTGATGTATCTTTGTATCCTTTGCCTAATCCACCATGCCGCATAAGTTCCTAATTTCAGTCCCCTTGTATGGTCAAACTTATCTATCGAAATTATAAGTCCAGTTATCCCTTCGGCCATTAAATCCTCAATGGGCATTTGCGAATTTCTGAATTTCAAAGCAACCGAAGCAACTAACCTCAAGTGCCTTTCAATAAGTTCTTTTCTTGCACTCTTGGATCCGCTTCTTAACCTCTCGAATAGTTTGTCGCATTCCAATTTGGACGGAGGTGGCTTTCTCGATAGATCGGTCATGAATCTTCCAATCGGGTCATGCCCGGCGTTAATACCGTAAGATTTTTCATCTTTTACGTTAAGGTTCATACCTTTATAATCGATCCGTGGTAGAGTTTGGATCATATTTGAAATTCTTTTTTGGGAATTTTTTACATTGTCCTGCTCAGAGAGAATCAGCCCTTATGGTTTTCGACGGTGTATAGCTTTTGTTTTTTGAGAATTGATGAGTTCTTGATTAATTTTCTTTTATGCCATGTATTTTGGAAAGTAGACGAGAGGGTTTGTTTTGCCCTGCAGGAGGATTTTTTATCGACCCCCGGGGAAAGGTTGATCTTGCAGTTATAACTCACGCACACAGTGACCATGCCCGAGGTGGTCATGCTTCATACCTTTGCTCTGATAATACAAAGCCTCTGCTCAGGATTCGATTAGGATTAAAAGCTAAAATTGAATCCATCCCTTTTGGCGAAATAATCAAAATAGGCGATGCTTTCGTTTCTCTCCATCCCGCTGGGCACATTCTAGGTTCCTGCCAAGTCAGAGTAGAGGTCGGGGGGCGGGTTTGGGTGGTTAGCGGTGACTACAAAACCCAATCTGACCGAACTTGTGAATCATTCGAAGTTATCAATTGTCATGGTTTTGTGACTGAGAGTACATTTGCTCTGCCTGTTTTCGAATGGTTACCGGAAGATGATGTTTACATTCAGATTAATGATTGGTGGCTCAATAATGCTGAGCGTGAAATTCCCTCCATTCTATTTGCCTATTCTTTAGGAAAAGCTCAGCGGATTTTGGCTGGTGTAGATAGAAGTATTGGTCCGATCTTTATTCACAATGCAGTATCTCCATTTTTACCGATTTACGAAAAGTTCGGTGTTAACATGCCGCTAGTCGAAAAAATTGGCCAAGGTTCGAAGCAGAATTACACCAAAGGACTGATCGTTGCTCCGCCAATAGTTGAGGACTCTTCTTTGCTTAAGCAATTCGGACTCGCCAAACGTGCTTTTGCCTCTGGTTGGATGGCCTTACGCGGACTTCGTCGCCGTCGTAATTTTGACAAAGGTTTCGTTCTCTCCGATCACGCTGATTGGAAAGGTTTGCTGGATGTAATTGTTGCTACTGGAGCAGAGAGCGTCAAAATTACCCATGGCAATGGTGAATCCTTAAGTCGTTATTTGGTTGAGATAGGTATTGATGCCTCGATATTGCAGGGTTACGGACGCGGACGCCAGGAGCTATTGGTCTAAGGGTATGAAGCTTTTCTCTCAGCTTTTTCATGATTTGGATTCTACGACCAAGACAAACGCTCGGTTGGATTTTCTCGTTAATTATTTTTTGGAGGCCGACCCGAAGGATGCCATCTGGGTATGTTGGTTTCTAAATGGAAACCGAATAAAAGGCGCTTTAAAAACATCTGAATTACGTCTATTTGCATCACATTTTAGCGGCCTTCCCGTATGGTTGGTAGAAGAATGTCATCAGAATGTGGGTGATTTAGCGGAGACGGTTTCGCTATTGGTTCATGGCGCTGGGGGGATACCTCCGGTTAAAGGGCTTAACGAAATTGTTCAAAGGTATATTCGTCCACTTGTAGATATGTCTTTTGATGAGAAGCGAGACCGACTCCGGGAGGCGTGTAATTATTTAAGATCTAAAGACTTACTCCCGTTCTACAAATTGCTAACCGGAGGATTTAGAATGGGCATCTCTTCAGGTAATCTTTACAAGGCTTTAGCAAGAGTGGGCAAGGTTGAGCCTGCCTTTATTGCTCAGAAGTTATCTGGGAACTGGAATCCCGATAGCTTGAGAATGGATGACATTTTAAAACCTTCTTCAGATGATTCCCGTTTGTGTGTGCCTTTTCCTTTTTGTTTAGCCTATCCCCTACAGGAAAAACCTGAAAGTCTAGGGATTTGCAAGGATTGGCAAGTCGAGTGGAAGTGGGATGGCATTCGAGCTCAATTGATTATTAATGCAGGTATTTCCATGCTTTGGTCTAGAGGAGACGAATCAGTGGGCCATTCTTTTCCCGAAATTATTGAGGCGAGTAAATTAATCCCTCACGACATTTGCTTGGACGGGGAAATTATGTCTTGGGGGTCAGATGGTTTAGGCTCTTTCTCAGAATTACAACAGAGGCTTGGTCGCAAGAATCCGGGTCTTTCGATTTTGCAGAGGGTTCCGGTGCGTTTCATCGCCTATGATATTCTGGCAATCGATGGCCAAGATTTACGAGAACGTCCTCTATCCTTTCGGCGAGAGAAGCTGGAAGCTGTCCTAGAATTTTTACCATCAAAATTTCCAGTAGGCCTTTCTCCCTTGGTGGATGAAAAGGATTGGATTACCTTGAGCAGGCTTCGTGAAGAATCTCGGGAGAGAAGAGTCGAGGGATTCATGCTAAAAAAAAGAAACTCTCGCTATGATAGTGGAAGAGTCAAGGGGTGTTGGTATAAATGGAAAGTCGATCCCTTTCTCGCTGACATGGTCTTGGTCAGCGCTCAATTGGGCCATGGCAAGCGAGCTAACCTTTATAGTGATTATTCATTTGCGGTGTGGCGTGATGGTGAACTCCTTACTGTAGCGAAAGCGTACTCAGGTCTTAAAAATAAGCAAATTGAGCAGGTCGACGATTTCATTAGAAAAAATATTTCGGGGAGATTCGGACCTGTTAGAGGCGTTAAGCCGGAGCTTGTGTTTGAGATCGCTTTCGAAGGCGTGAACATATCGAATCGTCACAAGTCCGGTGTTGCCTTGAGGTTTCCCCGGATTAAGCGATGGCGTAAGGACAAGACAGCTAATGATGCTTGCACGCTAGATGAGATTCGAGGTTTCTCCGGAATGAAATGTAGCGATTCAGAGCGTGACTCTAGTTCGATTGATGGAGCAGGGAATCTGCTGCTTTTCTAATCCCATTAAGCTTTCCTTCATCCATACGTTCGAGATTCCTCATTTGCATGACCATTCGTTGGTTTCCTGACAGGCGTTCGCGATGGCGAGCTAGGAAGTTCCAATACAGAGTGGTGAAAGGGCAAGCCTTTGGTCCAACCGATTCCTTAGGGTTATATTGGCAACTTTTACAATAGTTACTCATCCGATTAACGTAAGCACCCGTTGCAGAGTATGGTTTGGATGCCAATAATCCCCCATCCGCGAATTGCGACATACCGATTACGTTTGGGGTAGTCACCCAGTCCACCGCGTCCACATATGAGGCAAGAAACCAGTTGTTGATCTCTTGTGGGTTCACTCCCCGAAGCAAGGAGTAAAGTCCGATAACCATGAGTCGTTGAATATGGTGACCATATCCTGTATCGAGTACTTGGGTCAGACAACTCTTCATGCATGCCATCTCGGTTTCGCCCGTCCAAAAAAAGTTAGGCAAGGTTTCGCTTGCCTCAAAGAAGTTGGATTCCCTGTACCCGGGCATGTACATGTGGTAAATGCCTCGCACGTACTCACGCCATCCAAGTACCTGCCGAATAAATCCTTCCGTTGCCGCTAGGGGGGCATTACCCTCGTCATAGGCTCTTTCTACTTGCCGAATAACTTTTAACGGATCCAGCAATCTTAGGTTAAGCGGTGCCGCCACCAGAGAATGAAAAAGGGTTTTTTGATCCTGCCACATTGCATCCTGAAAACGTCCGAACAGAGGAAGGCCCTCGCCGACAAATTTGTCCAACTGAGATTGAGCGTCTCGCGGTGTTACCGGCCAATGAAAATGGGATAGGTCTCCGGGATGGTCGGGGAATCTTTTTTTCACCAAGGAAATTACCTCGCGGGTCAATCGGTCAGGTGTTTCCTCATAGGAAGGAGCGGTGCTTGGTGGACCTGTTTTTTTGAAGCTTTCTCTGTTTTCCTTATCATAGTTCCAAGAGCCTCCTGTCGGATCGCTTTTTTCCATGAGGATATTGTTCTTGCGACGCATTTCTCTGTAGAAGAATTCAAGTCGTAGAGATTTTCTATTGGCGGCATGCTCTTCAAACTGATTTTCCTTACAAATGAAATGAAGGTCGTGTCGGATGTTTAATTCTGATCCTGTTTCTCGACAAACTGAGCGAATGGATGCCTCAACTCGAAAGTCTCCAGGTTTAACTATTGAAACTTCGAGTGGATTCAATTCGAGAATATCCTTCCTCAAGAGATAAGAGAGCGAAGAATCTTCATCGTGATGTTCGAGTGAATGATAGCGAATGGGAATGTTGATTGATCGCAAATGATCTCGGAAATGCCTCATGGAGGATAGGAAGTAGACTATCCTGTGTTTGTTGGATAAGACATGAGTAGATTCCTCGGAAGCTTCTGCCATCCAAAAAAGATCCGTATTCGAATCAAAGTCGTCCGGAACGAAACGATCGTAATCGAGCTGGTCCCCTAGAATAACGAGTAGTCTCCGGAGCGAAGAGGAAGGAGCCATAGCTTATCAGTTCTTGGGTAATGTCGCCAACGCCTCCAAGGCTCTTGCTCGAGCTTCAGGATGATCAACGCATGGTCGTGGGTAGTTTTGTCCCAATGTCACATTGCTTTGGGTAAGAACACTTGTGGGTGCCTCCCAAGGTTTGAAGAGCCATTTGGAAGGCAAATCTTGTAATGGCTCAATCCACTTACGAACATACTTGCCTGATCTGTCGAACTTCTCTCCTTGAAGAATTGGGTTGAAAATCCTAAAATATGGTGCCGCGTCAGCGCCGCATCCTGCTGCCCATTGCCAACCTTGAGTGTTACTTGCGAGGTCGGCATCGACCAATGTATCCCAAAACCATCTGGCACCTTCAGACCAAGAAAGGAGGAGGTGCTTGACGAGGAAAGATGCAACGACCATGCGGACCCGATTGTGCATCCATCCAGTTTCGTAGAGCTGTTTCATCCCGGCATCCACTAAGGGGTAACCCGTTTTCCCAAACTGCCAGTGGGAAAGTGCTTTGGCATCTTTTCTCCATGGGAATGCCGCGTACTTCGGTCTCAATGGATTTTCAGTGGAAAGAGGAAAATGATAAAGTAAATGATAGGAAAACTCCCTCCATCCGATCTCGGTCAGAAATTTGTTTTCACCCCTTGTTCCGGAATGACCATCTGCATGAAGGACAGCGTGACAAACCTGGCGAGGGCTAACGTTGCCCCACGCTAAAAAAGGAGATAGCCTTGATGTACCGTCGATCGACGGAGTATTTCTTCGATTGGAGTAATACCTAGTCACTTCTTCGGTTGTGCGGCTAATCATTCTATGTCCTTCATCTTCCGAAACAGTCCAATGCGAATGTAGCTTTGTATGCCAAGGGTGATTGGGCAATAAGCTAAGGTCATTTAACTTCTCAGATTTGGAATCGAGACCGTTGAACGCAAGATTGGCTGGTTCATATGATGAAGGTTTTCTGTAAATTCCTGAGCGAGAGGCTCTCCAATACGGAGTGAAGACTTGATAGGGTTTCCCTGAACCATTTTTGATTTCCCATGGTTCATTAAGTAGTGAAGCATTATATGATTGAGATTTAACGTCCGTCCGTCTCAGGGCAGTTTCAACCGAAACTTGAGTTTTCTGCCCGGCCGAGTCGTAAACCCGATTGAAAAGTACAACGTCAGCACTGACTGATTTTGCGAGTTGAGGCAAGACGTCCTCGGCTAATCCTTTACGTAAGATTAATCTTCCGTTCAGTGATGCTATCGATTGCCCGAGATCTTTAAGCGATTGATGTAGCCACCATCTTGAAGCCGCTCCCGGACTCCATTGACCGCCTTCATTTTCATTCCAGATGAATACTGGTATAATTTCTTTACCAGCCTCGTATGCAGCTTCCAATGCCGGGTTGTCCCGAATGCGAAGATCTTTGCGAAACCAAACGATTGCCCGCGGTTTTGCCGAAAGGTCTTTTTCAGCGGTCATTGAGACGAAGGCTGGAAAGTCCTGCATCCACCTTTAGCACTTGCCCCGTGATTGAAGCCGCATGTCGCGAGTGCAAAAAATTAATCGTGGCGGCTATTTCATCGCTGGACGGTAGTTTTTTCAAAGGGTGCCTATTTTCAATTATTGGTATCATTTTGTCTCCGCCAACCATGCCTAGCCCCATTTCGGTAGGGGTCAAGGTCGGAGCAACTACATTTACCCGAACTTTTGGTGCGAGGTCGGCAGCTAATGCAATGGCAAAACCTTCTAGTGCTGATTTTGCCGCGGAAATCGCACAGTGGCTTGGCAGTCCTGTACTTGCCGCTACGGAGGAAAGGAATACGATGGATCCTTTTTCATCTTGTGTGAGTCTTGGCAGGATGCTTTGTATTAATTTGAAAGCGTCCAGTACATTGGTGCGATAAGCCTCCTCCATGTGTTCGGCCTTAAGTCTTTTAATAGGACCGAGAATCACTTTACCCGGACAGAAGGTGACACTGTTTACTACTGGCGGCAACTGCTCGATAAAATCTTCCGGGTGGGCGACGTCACCTTTTATCCATTGTCCGTGCTCAGAAGGTATTTTCGGAGTACTGCGAGAAATGGCGAAAATTTCTTGCCCGGCTTTTCCGGCTTTTTCCACGAGTGCCCTCCCTATGCCTTTTGAGGCTCCTGCTATTACATGCACGGTGGATGTGAGTTTGTTTTCTGTTTTCACATTAATGATATCGTAAAAGGCGTAGCGATGGATCACATTTCGGTCTGTGTTGCTTGACCTTTTGAATTCAGTAACGTATTTCAAAGGATATGAGCAGAGGTGGTAAGCGAACAGGAGCGGGCAGACCTGCGGGTGGCGGTACGTATGGAGAGACTACGCGCCCTGTTCGAATCCCGTTGAGCCAAGTGGATCGAGTCCTTCGCTTCGTTCGTGAAAAGGAATACGCCTTGCCCCTGTATGCCGCTGGAGTCTCCGCAGGTTTTCCTTCTCCGGCCGATGACTATGTTGAATCCGCACTCGACTTAAACGAGCACTTGGTGCGTGAACCTGCCGCCACTTTTTTCGTTCGAGCTCAAGGTGAGTCAATGGTTGGGGCCGGTATTCACGATGGAGACCTTCTAGTTGTAGATCGTAGCGCCGAAATAACGAACGGCAAAGTAGTGATTGCTTGCATCAACGGGGAGCTGACGGTGAAGCGTTACACTCGTCGCGACGGTAAGGTCCGGTTGGCTCCGGAGAATCCGGCTTACAAGTCCCTGTCTCTTCATGAAGAGGACGATATTCGCATGTGGGGTGTCGTTACCAACGTGATCCATCCCCTGTGATCGCGTTGGCGGACTGCAATAACTTCTACGTATCCTGTGAAAGAGTTTTTCGACCTTCGCTGGAAGGTCGCCCCGTGATCGTCCTGTCCAACAACGACGGTTGCGCCGTGGCTCGTTCCAACGAGGCCAAGGAACTCGGAATTTCCATGGGAGCACCGTACCATCAGGTGAAGAATCTTTGCGAACGTAACGGCGTGACGGTTCTGTCTTCCAACTACGAGCTCTACGGCGATATGTCTCGTCGAGTCGTTTCCGTGCTCTCTCGCTTTGCACCGGAGATGGAGGTTTATTCCATAGATGAATCCTTTCTTAACTTCGACGGAGTTGAAAGCCCCCTCCATCTTTCGCGGAGAATTCGTGAGACCGTAAGACGCTGGACAGGTATTCCGATATCGATTGGCTTGGGGCCCACAAAGACTTTATCCAAGCTTGCCAATCGTCTTTCTAAAAAGGATGGAGCGGGATGCCTTGAGATTCGAGAGACGGATTCGGAGGCTTTTGCAAAAGTCGAGGTGGAGAATATCTGGGGGGTGGGGCGAAGGTTGGGTATTCGGCTCCGTAGAATTGGTGTTCGCAATGCACTTGGTTTGAAGGAAGCACCGACCTCGGCCATTCGTTCCGTTGGCGGCGTTACGCTGGAACGCACGCAGAGGGAACTCGGCGGTCTTCGCTGCATAGGTATGGAGGAGGTGCCCCAGCCCAAGAAGAACACTTGTTCTTCGCGATCCTTCGGGCAGCCCGTGACGGAACTTGAAGATTTGGAAGAAGCCGTGGCGAATTACGCCGTCAAGGCCAGTGGTAAGGTTCGTAAGGAAGGATCGCTTGCTTCGGGTATACAGGTATTCCTCACCACCAATCGCTTCAGCGAAAACCTTCTTCAGTACGCCAACTCGCGAACCTTGGCATTCGACGAACCGACCGACGACCCTATACGTATCGTCACTAACGCGAAGATTCTGTTGCGCTCTATTTACCGCCAAGGTTTCGCCTACAAAAAGGCCGGGGTGATCCTGCTCGACCTCGTCTCAAGCAAGCGAAGCCAAGGTTTACTCTTCGAGGCACACGGCAGCGAGAACCGTAAAAGATTTGTTCGATCGATGGAGCAAGTCGTGGCCACCTATGGACCGAACGCCGGTTTTCTTGCCGCTCAAGGTGTAAACCGGTCATGGAGTATGAAACGAGAAAGTCGCACTCCCCGCTACACGACCAATTGGAAGGAATTACCTGTAGCTAGCTAGGAATTATTAGTGTTTGGCGAGGTCGTAGCAGGCGATTTCGCTGCCGTTTCGGACCACTAGATAACCACCGACAAGTGCAGGTCCATTCCAGCAACGCTCTTTACTCAAAACTTGATGGGAGGCGATTTCCTCGAAGGCGTCCGGACTAGCCTCGACGATGCTGAGCGTACCCGTGTTCCCGAGGATCAGCAACTTGTCCTTGGCAAGTAGTATTCGGCCATATCCGTATTTCTTCCCTCGCCACCTGAGTTGTCCCGTTGTTGCGTCCAAGCAGTTTAGTGAATTCTCGCTAAAACCGTAGAGAAAGCCGTCTCTCAAAATAGGACTGGAAAATTTTGTTTTGAGATTTTTTGATTTCCAGACTTTTTCTTTGGCATATCCGTTCGGATTTTTCTTCAAGCGAATAGCTTCCGCACCCTTGCCGTAACCCGCGGAGAGCAGAAAAACATCGTCCGACAATTCAAGGGGTTGCGCAATCTGGGCGTTATTCATGAAGATTTTCCATGGATACTCCCACAAAGTTTTTCCTGATACAGGGTCAAGACCACACAACTTACCTTCGACGGCAACTGTAAGGAATTTCTTTCCAAGTAAACTGAGAATCGAGGGTGAAAGGTAAGTTCCGGCACCTTTGAGTTCGGCTGTCCAAACGAGTTTGCCCGTTTCGACGTCATAGGATTTAACTGCTCCGGAATCACCACCCGGAGAGACTATGATCATGTTTTCGAACACTAGTGGCGAGCAGGCTATTCCCCAATGCGGATAATCGTAATCTGGATCCAAAGTGGCTTGTTCCCATAATTTTTTACCGGAATCTGCCTCCAAGCAAGTCAGCATACCTCTGGCGGAAAGGTAAAAAATCATTCCCTTGAAATATACGGGTGTGCTTCGGGGACCCGGTCCTCCCATGGAATCGTTCCATCGTTCTTTCCTTTGATAATTCCATATGGTCGATCCATTCTGCATCGAAGCGCAGGTCAGCTCTTCGAATTCTCCCTGCTGCCCCAATGTGTAACATCGATTTCCAGCTATTATGACGGACGCGTGCCCTCTGCCTGTAGGTTGTCGCCATAGTGTAACCGGCTCGGTTTGCCAGTCAATGTCGACCCCTTGCTCGGGGGCGATGCCAAGCCGGTCAGGTCCTCGAAAGTCCGGCCAGTCCGCAGTCGTTGATTTTCCTTTGAGGCGAAAATCTTTGGCTTCAGCATTGTGTGTTGAGAGCACGCTCTCGTTTCCATTTCCCTTCCAGTTCAAGGAAGGAGTCATTCCTCCTCTCCACTCAATATTAACGCAACCCGACAGCAGTACCGAGGAACAAACCGTTGCCGCGTTAATCAATAGAGTTGGAAGTTCCATAAGTTCTTTATTCTTCAAGCGCTTTTTCAATGGCTTTGCGGAGTTTACCCGAAGATGGAGACGTCAGGGAACCGAATCTGTCAATCGGATTGCCGTCCCTCCCGACCAAGATTTTAGTGAAGTTCCATTTTATGTTCCCTTTCGTTTGGGAGTCTTTGCCGACTAGCTTCTCGTACAGCGGATGTCTTGTCGCTCCGTTCACATCTATTTTAGAAAACATGGGAAAGGTGACCCCGAACTTAGTCGTGCAAAATGATTTTATCTCTGTCTCATTCGCTGGTTCTTGATTTCCGAATTGGTTGCATGGGAAACCACATACAACCAATCCCATGGATTTGTATTGAACATAAAGATCTTCAAGTCCCTTGTATTGCTTAGTGAATCCACACCTTGATGCTACGTTTACTATTAGCATGACTTTGCCCTTGTACTCTGCCAGAGATGTTTCTTTTCCATCAATATCGAGGAGTTTAAGGTCATAGACTGGTTTGGCGTCAATATTAGTTGTGATTGCCATTGTTAGGAGGAGTAAGAATTGTCTCATCTTGTATTGTCAATTTTTAGTTTTGGTTTTTGTTTGTCGATTTTCTTTTTTACGATCGGCAAATGAACTTCCGAGCGTTTAAAGATTCCCGGAACGAAAGGCCCATTCCAATAAACCGCGTAAGCTTCGGAAACCGCTTCATATTCTTTGTTCTTGTTGATCCATGAAAGCAGACGCTTATGGTTTTTGTGAAACCGATCTTCCGAATAACTGCCTCGGATTCCTATTGTCAAAACAACAAGCGGATCGATGGTTCTTACAACTACTTCCGATGTGGACTTTATAGCTTTCCGTTGATCATCTTTTCCAACGAAAAACCTCATTGATCCGGGATTTATTTCTGCTTCCACTGGTGTTGTCATGGAAATGTCATTGGCGTTGATGTAGCTAAACAAGTTGCGGAAGAGACCATTGTCAGCATTGAAATATGATTCCTTGGAGTGGGCCTCTAAAGCTACCCTTTTGGGGAGTTGTATTACTTTTATTTCGCCGACAGGTGTTTTCCGTTGCATGAGTTCGTTTGCGTTTAGACTAGTTGAAAACAGCAACAGTATTATGAATGTCTTAAAAGTGGTAATCATATTTTCTTTTTCGTTCACAATAGGCTTTCGGTTCAATAAAACTTTAGAATTTGAGTTTAATTCTGCGGAGGTTGATGTGAGGAATTTCTTCCTTTGATGATTACAAAATCCTTATCGAATGCATCTGAAAGTCAGATTTACTCGAGGACCTATTGGCAGGGAACTACGAGGTATTTCGTGCATCCAATGATGCTGGGTTTCGCCTTTCATTAACAATAAGCTGCCGTTCTCTAATTTGATTTCCGCCTTATGGCCATTTTTTTTATATTTTCTATGCCTGAGTTTGAACCTTCGTTCGGCTCCAAAACTGATCGAACCAATGACCGGGTTTCGGCCTAGTTCCTTTTCGTCATCGCTATGCCAGGCCACCCTGTCTTTTCCATTACGATAATAGTTAATTAGAACGGAGTTGAAGGGTGTTTTGCTAAATGCTTCTAAAACTAGTTTGATTTCTAAGAGTAATTCATTCCATGGCTGGGGATTCATTTTTATGCCCGAATAGGAATAGCTTTTCCCCTCGTCCCCATACCAAGCCTCTAGTCTCGGAACTAAGCTTCTCTTACCGTAAAACTGAATTGTATTTTGACGCCATTTGATATTTTGGATCAAGTTCCTGAGCATTTGATCGGATGTCGCATGAGAAAAAAAATCTGGATAGTACTCAATCTTCGCATCCGGAAGGTCGTAGGTTATCAGTTTATTTTGGAACAGCTCTCGTTTTCCCGCGTTTTGAGAATTCATTGAAGGTGAAAAAGTAAGAATTCGGAATTATCTCGAGCTTTTATCTTGAGTTCTGCGGTCCAGTTTTCGACTGCTAACCCATCGGCCTTATTTAGTTGGTGTTTTCCTGCCTGGAGAGATCCCTTAACTACTTGAATCCAACCAAAGGGAAACATTGGGTTCGGTTTTAGTCCAAGGAATCCTCCAGCGTTGAGTTTACCTAATGAAAATTCTGCATTTTGACGAATAACCGTGGAGTCGTCACGGCCGTTTCCCGAAAAAAGGATTTTGAGATCTTCTGAGGGCATTCTCGAAGACACATCAACCTCTTTGTAAAGTGGCGGGCCTCCTTGTTGGTTCGGTTCCAACCAAATTTGATAAAGTTCCGTTTGCTTTTTCTTCGATGGATTGAATTCGCTGTGAAGGATTCCCTTGCCCGCGCTCATGTATTGAAGTTGTCCTTCAGAAAGGATTGAGCCGTTCCCCATGCTGTCCTTGTGTTCCAAGGACCCCTTTAAGACGTAGGTGAAGATTTCCATGTCGCTGTGGGGATGAGAGGCAAAACCTCCGCCGGGTTCAATTAAGTCGTTGTTGATGACCTTTATGGAACGAAACCCCGAATGACTGGGGTCATGATAGTCGGAAAAAGAAAAAGTGAAGCGAGCATGCAGCCACCCTGATACCAATTTTCCACGCTCTGAGGCATGCCTTATCTTAAATTTCATTTTTATGCATTCAAATTAGCGTAAAAGTCGCTTAATCCAACCTCATCTTGAAAAGTTAGTTTAATTTTTCCCTTTCAAGGGTATAGTTCTCTTCATGAAATTGATAGTTGTTGGGGCAGGAATATCGGGCTGCATTTGTGCTCGTCGTTTATTAGATACTGGGCATGAGGTTACGGTAGTTGAAAAAGGGCGAGGAGTAGGAGGGCGTATGTCCACGCGACGAATGAACGGAGCAGCAATAGATCATGGAGCGCAATTTTTTACTATCCGAGATAACCGCTTGCTAGGATATCTCCAGGAATGGCGAAATGGTGATTCCGTTGTCGAATGGTATGATCATGTTCCTAACCGCTCGGATTTAACTGACCATTCTAGGTTTCGAGGAGTTTTGGGGATGACCGATCCAGCAAAACATTTATTGAGAAATGTAAAAGTCGAGAAGAACTTTTTTGTAGAATTCATTAAGTGGTCGGGAGGTTCTTGGACAGTTAAGGAGGCAGGAACTAGTGGAAGATCCCTTCAAGCGGATCATTTAGTTCTCACTCTGCCTGTGCCTCAAATGCTCAATCTTTTTTCTCGTAGTAATTTCGAGTTTAAACCCGAAGTGATGAGTAATTTGAAGAATATTCGTTATAGTCGTTGTCTGGCCCTCTATGGCTTGCTTGATCGTGTATCGTCAATTCCCTATCCTGGAATTATTACTCATCCTACCCCCCAAGTTGATTGGTTAGCGGATAATCAAGTGAAAGGAATTTCTCAAAAGCCCGCTTTCACTCTTCATGCCTCAGCGAAGTTTTCGGATGAAATTTGGAATGTTCCCGATAAAGATGCAGTTCTTTCTTTGGTCCCTTTAGTAGAACGGCTGATGCAGGCAAAAATCTCCGAATGGACCATTCACCGGTGGCACTTTGCCAAGCCTTCGGTTACCTTTGGAGAGTCTCATTTTCACTCCCCGGAAAGTCGCTTGAGTCTAGCTGGTGATAGTTTTGGAGGAGAACGAATCGAGAATGCGGCAATTTCCGGATGGGAAGCTGCTGAATCAATAACGCAAGTCGTTTGATTTCCTTACTTTGGTTTTGAATCTTTTCAGAATCTGAAACGATAACCTAATTCGAAATAGGGAGCATTTTCTAGATCTTTTTCCAGCATCAACACCCCATCCGATGCCTTGATCTCGACTTCTCTTGCAAACTCCAAACCGAAGGAAGCCAAAAGAGCATGCTTTTCATGGATGTCCCATTGAAAAGTTGCACTTGTTCGATAGGCTTTTAGGCGAAAGTCTCTCTCTCCATAATCAGCTCTGGTATTCCACTTGGATCCTGAAAAGCGACCTCCAAGAATAAAATCCAGCGAATCTGTAATCGAGTACTTGTATCTCAGGTATGGTCCTGCAAACAGTAGATCGTAGCGTTCGGAGGGTGCCCAATAAAAACCAATGGCTGGAAGAAATAGGTTGTCATCGTATCCGGTCGTGTGCACGGCTCCGAAAAACCATTGGAAGGTTTCACTTGTACGATATCTAGCACCTAGAATAGTCAGATAATTGAATGTGTCTGCATCGATACTTTCGTAATCGCCCGCAATGGTCGGATTGAAGAGAAGCATCCAGTTTAGCTTTTCAGATTGTTCTTTCATTAAAAGAAAAGGGAAATCAATGGATTGCAGCCAATTCTCATTCAAAAGAGAAGGGTCTGAAAAATTCACATCTGTAGCTTCATACCGAAGTCCTGCGGCAAAGGACCAAGCATCTCCTTTTTTGTAGAACAAAGGAGTAATTAAAGTCCACTGGCTAAAACCTAGCTCTGTGGAAGTTCCTTTGAGAGGTGTTTTAGGTGAACCTGAAAACGACAAGCGAACGGCCGCGGCATCAGACATGAAGCCCTGTTCTTTTGACCAGATAGGGCTCTGTACCAAAGCAAGTGTCAAAAGGATTGGCAGCAATTTTGTTTTCATAAGAGTGTTGCTATTGGACTAGATGACTCTCGTCAAGGTGTGGTTGTCTAATTTCAGTTAATATATATGTTCTGTATCATGTATTCTTTGAGCCAAACTCAGTTTCTGCCGGTCTCTCGCTCAGTTCTTTGGGACTTTGTTTCTTCCCCGGGTAATCTAAACCTTATCACCCCACCCGAAATGGGATTTCAGATCGTCGGAGAGGTTCCTAAGCAAATAAACTCCGGCGATTTTATCGAGTATCGTGTGAAGGTTCCTGTGTTGGGGAGAATTTCTTGGCTCACTGAAATCAAATATCTCGAACATGGACTTTGTTTTGTCGATGAACAGAGGGTGGGACCTTACCGATTATGGATTCATCGCCACAGTTTACTGGAGGTTGAAGGGGGAACTTCCATGACCGATGAGATTCGTTATGCTTTGCCATTTGGTCCCTTAGGTAAAATTTCTCACTGGTTGTTCGTTCGTAGAAATCTTGAAACTATTTTTAATTTTCGGCGACGGGCTTTGGAAGAGATCTTTCCTCAGTAATATCCATCGGCTCCAATAACTTGAAGAATGTAATTCCAGTTTTTCCTTTCATTACCCAAACATGGGATGATTTATTATTCCTTCATTGGCCAATTTCAGAGAGTGCCTTGAGACTTACTTTGCCCAACGATTTGAAAGTAGACCTTTTCGATGACCGCGCTTGGATAAGCGTAGTCGCCTTCAAGTTGACGAATCTTAAGATTTTCCCTCTCCGACAACTAGCTTGGAATGATTTTCTTGAAGTTAATCTCCGGACTTACGTTGTAGGTCCTGATGGGAAAAAAGGGGTTTGGTTTTATTCTTTGGACTCTTCGGATCTTTTAGCCACATGGGGGGCGCGATTGCTCTTTGGACTTCCCTATTACAAGTCAAATATATCAATGTGCCGCGATGCTACCGGCTATGTCTGGGAATCCAGAAGGAAAAGTTCTGAAGGATTTACTACGGCTTCGATTTCCGCCAGTATTCCTCTCTCCAATGTTTCAGATTACAAGAATTCGCTCAGCGATTTTCTTTTGGAGCGATATTGTTTTTGGAGCAAGNGAAAGTCTAGTTACTCTTCTTTTCCAAGCTTCGTTGTGCACCGTCCATATGATCCGATTGGCTTGGAGGATGCTAAATACAGTGGAGATTTATTCCGAGCTCAAGGACTTGAGGAACCTGAATGCAGTCCGGTGTTATCACATTACTGTAGAGGATTTGACGTCGTTGCTTCTCCGCCACCGTGGTTTGGGAGAATAGAAGGCCAAACAAACCACAACATTGTTTGATTACCAGTTCGGCCACAGCCTATTAGCTTTGCTTCTACTGCCTCGGATGATGAACTTAATTGGAATGCTCTAGATATTGATGATTTTACTAAGTGGGCTAAGTACCCATCTTCGTCCATAGTCTCTCGATGGTACTTTTGTTCAATTATACTTTTGAGTTTCAAGTGATTTGCAGAATTTGTGGATCCCGTCAGAGTTGCAAGAGCACAATCTGGAATCTTGGAATTGTCTAATTCTATTTGGAATCCTCCGTTTTCGGATTTAGATCCCAGCAAGTTAGCTAAGCAGTAAAGATTGGAATCATACTCTGCGAACTCCACGCACCTTTCGGTTACCGGACCCTCGAAAAAATTTCCGCACACAACTTTTCCAGGTTTATTAAAGTAGGAATGTTCGGCCCCCCACCATTTAGTCCTGAGCAATCCCGCTCCGTGTAAACGCAGCTCTTCATCCTCAGCGAGTAGAGTTGCATCCAAATCAGCGAAGGATGCTCTCATAATCTTCATTTGATCTCGGCAGAGGTAGAATAGTCTTCTGGCATCACTGGCATTGCCAAAGCCTTCACGGATCTTTTGCAGGAAATAACCCATGCTCGGGAGACTTGTTAATTGAGTCCTCAGGAAAGATTGAATTGCTTCATCATGAGGAACTGAAGATACTCCATTGGAGCACACCGAATTATGTTCGGGTATTTCCACGAATATTGAATCAGCACTCTTGCGAAGTTCATTTAAATCCCCTCCGGATGCTGCGGAAGTGCCACAGACAAGATCTTTCAATTCCAGCATGCCTTCGTAGAGACGGTTGACCTTGTCTTTTAAAACGTTTTTCCCCAAATCTCCCAATCCTACTGATCCTCCGCCCCCTACATATCTTTTGCTTGGCAGGGAAGGCGTTATGTTCCTTAGCTCGGGTGGAGTGAGCGTTTTCTCCGACTTAGGAGACTCGCAGATTTCCATGACCCGGGCTTTCAAGTCATCGTTTGGCTTCGCATGTCTGGCCGAAGTGCCCATTAGGCTTAAACTGTCTTGTACTATTGAAAATTGCTTTGCCACTTGATGATCCTTGGCAATTAAGGATTCGATTTTCTCAGAGTCTTTTCTTGTTAAAAGACCCAAAGAATAGTCAATAAGCGACTGTTCCAAATCAAGCATCTATTTTATGTGTATGTTTAAAGATGGCTTTTTCAAACTACTTTTTTTCGTTTAGTACTTTAGCTTTCTCACTCATCTTAAGGTGCTGGGCAGTGATAACCTAAGTTTTTCCACTCCCAAGCGTATGCGAGATTTTACGGTTCCAAGAGATATTCCGAGTTCTTGAGCGATTTCAGGATGCGTCAAACCTTTGAAATAAGAAAGCTTCAATACTTTTATTTGTTTTTTTGGGAGCTTTTCAATGGCACTACCTAAAAGTTGATTTTCATCCGTTTGTGAAGCTGATGATGGGATGTCTTCACTTTCGTCCGCCGGCTGTACTTCCAAGACTGTGTCTAAACTGGTAGTATCTTTTCTTCGTTTGCGTGACCTGTACCGATCAACGCTTCGATTTCTTACTAAAACCATAAGCCAACTAGTTAGCTTACCTTTTTGCGGATTGAATGCCTGAGGCTTTTTCCAAAGAGCGGTGAATGCATCCTGTACCACTTCTTCAGCATCCCATCTGTCATTTAGAATTTGATAGGAAAGCGAAAATAATTTGGTGCCTATGGAATCGTATAATTCGGCCAATGCCGATGAATCTCCTCTAGAAATTCTTTCCCAAAACTTTTCTATTTCTTCCTTCAAGTTACGACCTTAATACCATAACTAGGTCTTTCTGTCGATAGATAGGAATTTTTGATTTATTTGTAGTCGCTTTTAAAATTTAAAACCTTTTTGAAATAGAGAACTTTTGCGCCAGACCATTGCGGCCGATTACTTTCTTCTACACTTTGGATTTCAGGGGAAATAATTCTTCTCCTTATTAGCTCAATAAAAGGAAGGGATTGACTCTCGTTTTAAGAGGAATGCTTATATTTGCTCCTTCGAGCCTGTGCGATTCGAAGACGGAACTAACGAACTCTACGGTTGAGATTCCTTCGTTAAGCCCACAGATCGGCGAGCGGTTATTTTCGATTGCGTCGAGTAGGTCGCTGGTTGCGGCGACGTGGTTATGTACCGTTGAGCGAATGTCCCGTGGTTCGGGCTTTCCTATGCCGGCAGATGTGATGGGAATCCACTTGCGTTCCGCTTTCGCAGGTTCCCATGGGGAATCTTTCATGAAGTGGATAAGGGGCTCGCGGTCATTTCTGATATCTATAATTCCTTGGTTGCCAATAACCTGAAAGCCGAATCCAGCCTCTCTTGACCCGTGGTTGCGGACGCTGTCGAAATAAGCTGTCCAACCGTTCTCCATTCGCCATCGGGCGTGCACCTCGTCCCCCGCGAGTGGACCTAACCCTTCGTTGGCCTCGTTAACTTCCCTCTTTGTCACAAACCGCCCTTCCTTTCGAATTTCGGCGGAACAGCAGAGCGGCTTTCCAGCCAGATAATTGTAAAGGTCTAGAATGTGGGTGCCTAAAACCCACAAGTCTTCGCCACCACCTCTGTGATCTTCCTTGCCTCGTCCTCGCATTTCCAAGACTTCTCCAACAATTCCTTCTTTGAGCAATTTTTTCAATACAGGCATCGCCGGGTGATACCGATTGCGGTGGGCTATGGCCAGCTTTGCGCCCGCCTTGGCGCAAGCCTCGGCAATTTGATCCGCTTCCTTCAGTGAACGGGCAAATGGTTTTTCAACGTAAATACCCTTTGCACCCATCTCGCAAGCGGCAGTGATCATGGGTACCCGTTGGTCGACGTGCCGAGGGCAAACGGCGACGATGTCAGGTTTTTCCGTTGCGAGCATTTCACGGTAGTCCTCAAATGCTTTTTCGATCTGAAGTCTTTTCTTGGCCTTCGCAAGACCTCGGGGATCGGCATCGGCCACTGAGGTGATGGTCGTTTCCTCCAAAAGATTCCAAACCGTGTCCAGACCATGCCCGAAATTCCCTCGACCAGTGTGACCAATAACTCCTACTCGCCAATTTTTCTTCGGCTTTTGTCCAAGGATGGCGGGAGCGGAAGCTAACGCCATCCCTTGAGCCAAGAACGCCCTTCTTGTTCTCATTTCGTTTCGACAGCGTAAGCTTTTAGTTTGTCCAAGTCGAGTACCTCGAGAGCGCTTTTCTCGCAGGATTCCAATTTTACTTTTGGAGCCATATCGGCTTCTAAGGCTTCCTGCCAGCGTAGGGCGCAAAGGCACCAGCAGTCACCTTCCTTTAGGCCAGGGAAAGAAAACTCGGGTCTCGGTGTGCTCAGATCGTTTCCCGCGAGTTTGCTGAAGGCGAGAAATTCCTCGGTCATCACAGTGCAGACGACATGTCGGCCAGTATCGTTTTCGTCAGTTTCGCAACTTCCGCTTCGATACCATCCGGTCTTGAGTTTCTTGCAACAGGGTTGAAGGGAGGTACCTAGAACGTTCAATGGTGTATTTTTTATCGGTGCGATCATTTTATGATCAAGGAATCAAAGGCGCTTGCCGACAAGAGTAAAAACCCTTTTTTGAAAGGTTCCATGAACTCAGATAAACCAGACGTCCTCTTTGCTCGACCGCTTTACAGTTATCCGCTCGATGAGGTGGCCGGCTTTTGTGAGGCTCACAAACTATGGGAGGCTGAGGACACTAATGCCTTGCTGGGTGCTATCGCCCCGACCTGTCGGGCGGCAGTCACTCGGGCCGTGTTCCCGAATGATTGGATGGATTTACTACCTAATCTCGGAATCATCGCCGTTTGCGGGGTAGGGTACGAGGGCGTTGATGTTGAGGCTGCCAGGCAACGGGGAATAGTTGTGACAAATACCCCCGACGTTCTTACCGAGGAAGTGGCGGATTACGGTGTAGCCTTGATGTTGGCGGTGGCTCGTCGCCTTGCAATGGGAGATCGTTATGTTCGTGATGGGCGTTGGCCTAGAGAAGGAGCCATGAAATATGGTCAGCGCGTGCATGGGAGTCGCCTTGGAATTCTCGGGCTGGGCCGAATCGGTCTTGCCGTCGCCCGTCGCTGTGAGGCTTTCGGTATGGAGATCGGTTATCACAACAGGAACCGCCGAAAGGATGTCGAATACACTTACTTCGAGGATTTGGTAGCTCTTGCCCGGTGGGCTGAATACTTCATTATTGTAACGCCCGGAGGTAAGGGTACTCGCAATCTGGTGGATGCCGCCGTTATCGATGCCATTGGTCCCCAAGGCGTTTTGGTGAATATCGGGCGAGGGCAGACGGTGGAGGATACCGCTCTGATTTCGGCTTTGAGCGAAGGGCGCCTCGGTGCTGCCGGCCTAGACGTGTTTTCCGATGAACCGAATGTGCCCGAGCAATTGATCCGGATGACGGATAATGTAGTTCTTCAACCACACCAAGCTAGTGCAACCCATGATACTAGACGGGCAATGTCTCAACTATGCATGGACAATGTACGAGCTTTCCTCGAGGGTTCCGATCCCCTCACTACCGTCTATTGATTGAGTCGGGTAGTGAAGTCTTCAGACCTTCGTACAGAATGTTTAATCACGAGAAGAAGATTTCTTGAAATTTTTATTCTTGCCGAATTTTTTGAAATGTCGGGGTTTTCTTTTCCCCATAGGTCTTCCCTCGTCCTTACTGATGTCTAGTTTATTTCCGCGCACCCAAATCTTTCTTAATGCCTGAAAAGCATCCTTGGGCATGCTCTCCGGTAATTCGATAAAGCTGTGTTCTTCGAACATGCGAATCTTTCCCATTTGCTTTGGTTCTATACCCGCTTCATTGGCAATTGCCCCAACAATGTCTCCTTTTCCGACTCCATGGCTCTCTCCCACTTCCAATCGAAAGCTTTGCATGGCGAGATCTCCACTTTGAAATCGAGATTTCCCTCTAGGTCCATCATTTCTTCGACCCTTGTCTCCCCATTCCCTGTCACGCTGTTTCGGTTGTGGAACGGCCTTTAGATAAAAGGGTTGGTTGCCGGATTCCAAGAAGGCCATAGCGGCCGCAATCGAAAGAGGGTCAGCGTCTTTTTCTTCGAGGTATTTTTCCAAAACTTCCTTGTAGTCGCTTAGGTCTTTGCCCAACGTTTCATCGAGCCGAGCAAATAAACGTTGAATTTTTCGTTCGTTGAGTTCCTTTGTCGAGGGAAAGGTATATTTTTCCAACTTTGAGCGCACAGTACGTTCAATTGCCTTAAGAATTCTATTTTCCCTTCCATTGATGAAAATAATGGCATCTCCTTGGCGCCCTGCTCGACCCGTGCGACCGATTCTGTGGATGTAGGATTCCACGTCGAAAGGCGCATCGTAATTGATTACGTGACTTATGCGGTCGACGTCCAGACCGCGAGCCGCAACGTCCGTGGCAACCAAAATGTCGATTTTCCTGTTTTTTACTCTGGCAAGGGTCTTTTCCCTCAGGTTTTGAGCCATGTCGCCATTTAGCGCCTCGGCGGCGTAGCCCTTCCCCTGTAGGCTTTCAGCTATTTCTGAAGTGGCGTTTTTGGTTCGAGAGAAAACAAGAACAGCATCAAAATCTTCCACTTCCAGAATACGAATCAAGGTGTCGGTCTTCTCGGGGTTTCGCCTTTGAATGAAGCGTTGACGAGTGTTCGATGCTGTAGTCGCCTTAACTCGGATTGTAATTTCAGCAGGATCTTTTAGGTACTTGTCAGCCAATTTTTTGATTTGCGAAGGCATTGTGGCCGAAAATAAAGCGGTTTGCCGTTCTTCGGGCATCTGTTCCAGTATCCATTCGACGTCTTCGATAAAACCCATGCTGAGCATTTCGTCCGCTTCATCCAGTATCAGGGCCTTGATCTTATCTGTTTTCAGTGTCCCTTTGCGGAGGTGATCCATCATCCTGCCGGGCGTGCCGACGACGACGTGAGCTCCCTCCCTCAATCCTTTGATCTGTCTCCTGTACTCGTCGCCACCATAAATGGAGAGTGAGCGAAAGTTTTTCATCCGCTGCCCGAAGGTTTCAAAAGCCTCGGCGACCTGTATGGCCAATTCTCGGGTCGGAGCGAGGCACAGAATCTGTGGTCCGCCGGCCCTAGTGTCGAGGTCGGATAAAAGCGGCAAAGCGAAAGCGGCGGTCTTTCCCGTTCCGGTTTGAGCCACTCCAAGTAAATCGCGACCTTCTGCCAAGTAGGGGATGGCCTCTGCTTGGATCGGCGAGGGGGTTTCATAGCCAATCGCCTCAATTGCCTCCCTGATCTCGGGTGACAATGGTAAGTCGGAAAAAGTGCCAACGGCTTGCTCGGATGAACTGCCTGTCTCTTCGTTGTTCATTAGTCTAATGATGCTTTATTTACGATGCGGACAGCTGTTTCTGGATTTTCGGAAAATCACTTTTAAAGACACCCGCTTGTTCCCCCTATTCACGAGCAGATGTTTATGGATAACTCTGATAATCCTTTTTTATGACATGTCTCGATGCAAATTACGAGACTGAAAGAGAACTCTTCCAAAGCATCTGTTTTCGCCACCACCTAAGCGAGATGCATTCCTATCGAAAAAGGTTGCCGGAGACTTTGGTAAATCAACTTTCTGGCCCGTAATGGTGGGTTAGCTTTTTTATTCCTCTTTGTCGTTTTCCTTTTTTGGCTTTGCCGGCTTTACAACGGTAAGATGAAGATGTTTGGTTTTGTTCACGAGATAATCGCCCCGGGATTTAGAGGTGAGGAAGGAATACGCTGCGCGACTTTCTGTGGTTGCGTTGGTCTCATCGGTTGCGAAAACTTGCAATTGAAACCTATGATTGATCGGTTCGGAATCCCTAGAGGCTCGCAGGGTGATGGTGGCGGTTTTAGCCTTTGCTGAAGCGTTGGCGTCTTCGAGACTGACTCCTGAGGGTAGAGGGGGGGTAATTGCGAAACGAAGGGGTAGGGCATGCCCTTGTTTGCGTTTAAGCGTAAGCTTCAGCTCGGTCGTACCGTTGGCTTCTAGAACAATATTTTCCTTGTCGACGGTAACCGACAATTCAGGCTTCGGTTTTGTGACGCTCAATCGATAACGGAAGCGCGGTCCACCTCGCCCAAACCTATCCCGAAGACGCAAAGTGTAATTGCCGTCGGTCGAGACTTTAAGCAAATATTCGGGGTCATTGGTGGGCTTTACGTCGTCCACTTCCTCTAGTAATGCTCCGTCCGTTCGATATACTGATAGTACAGGATCGGTGGGAAGATGAAGCCGATGGGCATCCACGCTCACTAGCCATTGTTCTCCTTTTTTGGCAGAGAATACATAAGAGTCCACTTCAAGTTTCTCAGATAATACCCCCTGGACCATGAGGGGTATCGGGAAACGCCTACTCCCATTGTCCTCCTTTAGCTTTTCTTCGTTTCGATCAACTGGAATTGATTTATTCTTCAACGCTCCCAAAATTAGGGTGATTCGGTAGGTCGAGGAATCGGAACCGGAGAAACCTATGGCCGTAGCCGCAGGATGAGCCACGGCAAATAACTGGAGATAGTGAATTCCTGAGGTTTTTGCGGTATAATTTAAAATCGGATCCAGGTTGTGAGAATCGCTTGCGAAGGCGACTTCATGACCATCGGGCCCAAGCATTACTAAAAATGGGTCGATTAGGGAACCGAGTGAGTAGGCGTTCGTTTCGGCCACAACTGCTTGGCCTTCTCTAAGTGCGATTCGAAAGAAGTCGGAGTCTCCTTTCTTTAGGATGCCATTCATGACAATACCCGTGGCGGTGGCGTTAACCTCTTGCGCTTGAGCTTTATTGTCGTTCGGTTCGGATTCGTTGGTTTCCTTCATCTTTGAGATTACGAAAGTCCGGGTCTTGGTGGAACCGTTTGCATCGAATAAGCGAATCAATGCCGGATGCAATTGGGCATCCGAGTTGATGCTTATGGAAAGTAGGCCTTTTTTTTCCTCTGCTTCTATTTTTAGTCCATCGTGATCCGTCCAAACTTCAGGAGGCCAAGCGCCGAAACTTCCAATGGCTTCGACTTCCACGGTTTGGCCTCGTTGACCGCCTGTTGGAAAGAGCGCATCGAGCTTTGGAGGAGTTGCCGGCAGTTGGAGTAGTGCCAGCAGGAGCGTCGGAGCGGCCGCTCGCAGAAGCCGAATCATCAAGCGAACAGTTCCTTGATGAGCCGTCCCTTGTCTATGAGTTGGATAGGGCGGCCCACAGGCGTATGGAGAACTTGTGCGTGATCGATTCCCATTTTCGTATAGAGGGAGGCGGCGAAATCCTCGGGTGCGTAAACGTTTTCGTTGGCGTAGTAACCCTTGAGGTCGGTGGCGCCAACTATTTGCCCTCCGGAAATGCCTGCTCCTCCCATCATGACTGACATCGCGAAAGACCAGTGGTCACGACCTCCTCGGGTATTAATCTTTGGCGTGCGGCCGAATTCTCCAAGGCAAATCACGAGTGTGTTCTCAATGGAACCACGATCATGCAGGTCGTTCATGAGAGCTGCAAGCCCTTGGTCGAGTTTGGGCAGGGCTTTGTCTTTCAAGGACGGAAAAATATTAGTGTGATGGTCCCAGCCTCCGTAATATACGGTTACGAAGGGTACGCCCACCTCGGTGAGGCGTCGCGCTAATAGTAGGCGTTGCCCGAAGTCGTTGCTTCCATATTTTTCTCTAGTTTTCTCAGGCTCACTCGAAATGTCGAATGCGGCTTGAGCCTTTTTCGAGTACACCAGTTGGTAGCCCTGTCGGTAGAATTCATCGATGCTGACGGCGGGGTCGTTGGCAGCCTTGTCTTGGATTCGTTCCAGTCGGTCGAGTTTTTGGCGGAGTAATCGACGATTGTCCGAACGAACGTCGGCAATCCCCTTTGGAATGCTAACGTCCCTGACCTTGAAGTTTTCTTTATTCGGATCATCCTTGATCACGAATGGCGCGTAGGGTGCCCCGAGGAAATTTGGTCCGCCCGAACGGGACATGCGGAGCAGGCTCACGTAACTTGGCAAACCTTCGCGAATTCCGCGCTCCTTAGCCACTACGGAACCGAATGACGGGTGAAAGGTGACGGAAGCGCCGCAACCTACCGGTACGGGAGTAGGGCGACCGGTCATCAAGTAGTGATTGCCCGCTCCGTGATTGTTTTGCTTGTGGGCTATCGAACGCACCACGGTGTACTTGTCGAAAGCCTTGGCCAAATGTGGAATGTGCTCGCTGAAGCGAACACCTGGCACGGGGGTCTTTACGGTGCCGAATTCGCCCTTGATACCTTCAGGGGCGTCAGGTTTTGGGTCGAAGGTTTCGTAATGACTAGGGCCACCGTCGAGCCAAACGAAAATACATCGGACGTCCTTGATTCCGTTGCCTGCAGCTTTTGTTTCCGCGCGAAGGCGAAGGATATCGGTCAGGCCAAGACCTCCCAATGCTCCCATTCCGACTTGAAGGAAATCCCGACGAGCCAAGCCATCGCAGTTTTGTTTTAAATTCCTCATTGTTTCACTAATGATTCAATACGAATTCCGGCGTGTTTATCAAGGCCCAGATTAAGTCTTCGGCGGCAGTTTTTCTAGTGGCGTTTTCTTCCTCAAAGGATTTTGTCGCAATTTCCCGTTCTTCCTCGGACGGGAATCGAGCATACAACTCGAGGTAAATTTCCTCCACGAGTTCCTCGGGCTTCTTATCGCTTTTGGCGAGTGTGGCGGCACGTCCATCCTTATGTGAAATGCGGGTCTGTAGCTTTTCCGAATTCATTAGGTGTAGCGAGTGAACAATGGTGGGGGATGGGTCTCGTTCGCATGGTGCCTCCGCACTGGCATCGGGCCTGCCGAAAACATCGAGAAAGAGAGAATCGACGCTAGTGTTCCAGACTGTCGTTGCTCGGGCGTCGGGGGGAAGTCCGTCGAACTTTTCTGAGATTCCCGTAGCTTGCGCTACCGCTCCTGCCATAACCTCGGCGGCATATCGACGGCGTAGAGATCTTGCATAGTTTCGTTCGTCGCGAGCATTGGTCTGGTTGGGCATTGAAGAAGCCTGATAGACACGGGAATTCAGTATACGTCGCATGAGGTGCTTGAGATCGTAATCGTGAGCTATGAAATCCTTGGCCAACCATGCCAGAAGCGGGCCGTTGGAGGGTGGATTCGAGGCTCGAAAGTCATCCGCCGGATGGACGATTCCAAAACCGAAGAACTCGGCCCAAATACGGTTTGTCGCGGCTTGGGCAAAGAAAGGGTTTTCAGGGGCCAGCATCCAGTCAAGCAGGGCTTTGCGCGGATCGAGGTTTTTGGGGATTTCGGCAACCGGACCGTCCGGCGCTTTGCACGTCATTTTCTCTCCCGTCACAGGATGCTTGACTTCTCCACCGGGTTGGAACCACCAATACTCGGGTTCACCCGAGATCGGGGCTGAAATACCTTGTCCCTTCCTTTTCATTGAACCAAAGAAAGCCGCCATTTGGTAGTAATCGTCTTGGCTCCATTTTTCATTCGGATGGTGATGGCACTTCGCACACTCCAATCGTACGCCTAGAAAGATGCGACTTACGAAGGCTCCCGCATCGGCGGGTTCTCGCTTGTGGCGATAGAGCGCGATGGGTCCGTATTCGTGGCTACTGCCTTCGGCCGTCAACAACTCCTGAACAAAGTCGTCGTAGGAAACGTTTTCGCGAAAGCGCCTGCGAATCCAGCGATCCATCAGGTAGACGGGCTTGACACCGACACGTTGTATGTTCGGGCGAAGCAGATCCCCGAACTTTATCGCCCAGTAGTCGGCCCAGTCGGAATCGGTTAACAAAGAATCGACAAGTTTTTTGCGTTTGTCGGGCGACTTGTCGGCTAGAAATTTGCGGACTTCCTCACCCTTGGGCAGCTTGCCCACCGTGTCGATCGAGGCCCGCCGAATGAACTCGGAGTCGGTGCAGATTTCGGAAACGAGCAAACCCATTTCCTTGTGCCTTGAATAAACGAGACGGTCGATTTCGTTACCGACCGTCAATCCGTCGTATGCATTTTTCGGAAGCAGTTTGTCTACGGGAATCGTAAGGCGAACAATGGCCACTTCATCCAGATAGCGAACCATGACCACCCCTTCTCCCGATTGTTGGCCCAAGGTGACGACTCCATCCTCGTCGACTACCGCCATCCCTTCGTCGTTCGAGTGGTACTCGGCGAGGTGGGTGACGCTTCGTTCGGATTCGTCAGAGTAGCGAGCGGTTACTTTCAGTCGAATCTTCTGTCCCTTTTTGTAGCGCCCCGTAGCCGGAGTTACTGCGATTAGATTGAGCTCGGATTCCCCCTGGACGGAGTAGGGGGCGCCTTGCGCAATCCAGTCCCGTAGCACTTTGTAGAATGCCGAGTTCTTCTCAAAGCGCTTTCCCCCTTCGTGATCGATTGCCAGCGTCGGTTTCCGAAGCAATAGGCTTTCCTCCGGAGCCGCGGGCATTACCCTTCGACTTCCGGATTCCCAAACGATTTCACGATGGTCGCTCTTGGGGTCAAAAGAGAAAATCGAAAGCTGAAAACCGTTTCGGCCGCCAGCTTTAGCATGACAACTCCCCCCCGCGCATCCGGAGCGAGAAAGTATAGGCAAAACGTCGTTTCGGAAGCTAATCAAGCCGCCCACTGCGGACGCATTGTTATCCTTTGGTTCAGGTTTCAACTGCCTGAGGCTTTTACCGTTTTTATCCCAAACGGTGATCACGCCTTTTACGTCGCCGGTGATTACTTGTTTGTTCGATTCCGAAAAAGCTACTGCAGTAAGCCCGAATTCGTTATTAGTCCACGCCCGTTCCTTGGCTCCTGTTGAGGTTTGGGCTCCCTCATGCTCGATCAAATCAGTGAACACTCTCGGCGTTCCATCCGCTCCCACGGTGACGATCCAATCATCGTCCTTTGCCGGCTTTTCCTTCGTAGGATTCAGTTTCCATAACAAATCCGTTTTGGGCAACTTTGCTTGTCTCCCGGAAAAGGTGCTGAATTCCTTGAGCGTATTTACCTTCCAAGCCTTGATGAATGCATCCGCTCCCGCCGTTGCAATACGTTCTCCATTCGGAGAGAACGCCGCCGACATTACGTACTCGGTGTGGCCTTCCAAGCTTCCTTTTGACTTCCACGACCCAATCGTCCACATTTTCGCCAGCTTGTCGGCGCTAGCAGTTGCCATCAGTTTTTCGTCGGGGCTAGTGGTCAGTCCGTAAATGGAATCGCCATGAGCTCGAATCGTCTCAGTTCGCTCCCAGATCTTTGTATTGAAAATCACCAAGCGACCCGACACCGTAGGTTCGCCGTCCGCGACAACCAGCCATTCGCCTCTCTTGCCCGCAAAGGTCAGGCTTGTTATTCTGCCGGACAAGCCGTGGTCAATTTTTTGAATCAGCTTCCCGTTTTTTGCTTCCCGAACGAGCACTCGGCCAAATCCTCCGGAAGCCAAAAGCTTGCCGTTTTGATTCCATGCCAAGGAACGTACCTCATCTTGATGTCCTTTCCATACTCCCGAGCCGTTGGTATCCTTTTCCGATAAGTCGAACAGTTCGACGGCTTTGCCACGACCCATTGCCAATCTCGTTCCGTCCGGCGAAGTCGCCAACGCTCCCACCGGAAGCAATCCTTTGGGCAAAGCCCGCCACTTTTCCACTTTCCTTTCCGGTGATTCCGCCAATATTTCCGCGTCCCATTTTGCTCCGGTGGATAGCCACTCGGTAACTTGATGGATTTCTTTTGCCGTCAATTGCTTTTTCGGCGGCATATGGGGGTCGGCATTTTCCAGAATAAGTTTCAAAACTCGGCTTTCCTCAGGTTTTTCGAGATCGATCACCTTGCCCTCGTCGCCGCCTTTGAGGGCCATTTCACGAGAGGTCAGTACCAATCCGCCCTTTCGCTTGTCCTCACCATGGCACCGAAAGCAATTTTCCTTAAGTATCCGTAACCCATCCATGCCTTGGAGCGAAACACCTGCACAAGAAATAATTGCTAACAGTGCGAATATCGGAGTTCGCGAAAATCTTGGGCGCCATCTAAGCATTCCCCAGAGACAATGCCGGCAATGTATTGTTTCGCAATCGAGAACCACTAATAAAGGGCAATTCCTGTTTTCTACTTATGCTTTCCCACAGCGAACAAATGACTCTGTCCTCTTAGGTACATAACGCCTTCCGAAAGAGCCGGAGAAGCCATTAATGGTTCGCCCATTTCGTGAACAGCAATTAATTCCGGCTCGTCTCCCACCTTCATTTCGAACACGAGTCCATCTTCGCCTGAGAGATAAACCTTTCCGTTCGTCGCCACGGGCGAAGCACTGAACCCAAACGCCTTGTGTGGAATTCTACTTCGGCTTAATTCATTTCCGCTTTTCAAGTCGTAGCATGCTAAGATGCCGCCGTTGTGTAGGAGGTATACCTTTTTTCGATAAATCAGTGGGGTAGGCATATAGGGACCCCGCTTTACGTGACTCCAAGCCAGGAACTCGTTTTTGTTTTCTCCCGGCTTTAGAGTGAGATCACCTGAAGCTTTCTCAC
>PCBO01000017.1 GCA_002730975.1 Opitutia bacterium | reverse complement strand
CTCCGTTCTACGATTTGGAGTTGCGTCCATCCGGCCCATGGGCAACGCAGAACAAGGCGGTTCCCGTACTCGTTCGCTTGAAACTTACCAGTCATACCACCGCCTTCACGCACGCCTGTGAAGCGAAAAGACTAACGGAAGCCAAACAAGCTGTCATCGTTGGGCCCGAACCCAAGCCTCATAGGTTCGATCGGCTTTTCGATCATCATGAAATACATCTTGTAACCATGGAGGACTTGCTGGAACGAGACTGGTTTCCTCCGACCGAAGATCAGGCGGAACTTCCATTCGAAGGCTCCTGAGTTCTTGGATCTTTCCGACGATAAGATCATTTTCCATGATACGAGAGTTATTATCGAAAAAACAGGTGGCGGTGTGCTTTCGGGTAGGCGTTCGAAGCGTCGAAAGACTTGCTGCGAGAGGTGGGGTTGAGACGCTTGGGACGTTAGCGTAAAGTGCCCCTGATGCTCCATTGGCGATTTAATTACCTACCATGCCCGACGAAGACTCAAAAGATCAGTTGGTCGAGGCCGTCGCCAGGACGGTGAGGGAGGAATTGGCTCGTGAACGGGAGAAGCTTTCTTCGCCTTGGATAACCGGCTCAAGGAGAGCCGCCGATTACATGGGTTGTTCGCCCAGAACGATCCGAGAACTGGTTCGCGAAGGTCGATTGAGGGCATACGCGTTGACCGAAGGAAAGGGATTCAAAACGGGCACCCAGCGGTTCGCGAAAAAGGACCTGGACGCCATGCTGATCGAGGTCCGCTGACCCCCCGAATTCCAGTGACAACAAATTGACAAAAATGCAGACCAAAACCTGCCTAAAAGGGTCATATTGACAACAAATTGACAAATTTCAAAACGGCTTCCGGATTCACCTAGAACCCTTTAATAAAACGGCTTTCAGAGGTTTTTTAGGGGGCAAAAACAGGGGCATGGCACTGAATTAGCAAACCAGCGCATTCGACCACTCTGCCATCTCTCCTAAAAGCTTGAAACAATATACATTCAATTACGGGAAAGGAATTGGCGAAGCAATCCGATTTTAAAATTAGCTTTCGCTAATGTTTAAAATGAAGGCAATAGTCAAAAAGACATTTCAATAAGCTTCGCTAGCAAATAGTATCTTTCCGATACTTAGAAAACCTTATCTTGAAAGGATACTCAGCTTAAGGCAGATCGATGTCTATCAGCAAAAGGTTCTCTTTACTTTACCAGTCCAAAAAAGCCAGATGCAGAGATAAGAGGTATCTACGATCCCATTGCTAGAACGACTACTTCACCTGGGAGCCAATGCTTGGCACCTTTGCGAGTGACGAATGAATCCGGTTTAGCCCGAAGGTTAACCTGAACCTCGTTCCAGAGGACAGGTCCGATGGTATTGGAACCGTCCAAATAATACCAACCAGTATCATCATTCTTTGCATACTCGCCCCATTTCAACGCCAAATCGACAGCGGTTTGAAGTTCGGATTCGTCTATACGATTATCACGATTTTCATCGAAAGTGGAAATAGCCTCCAAATTTTCGGTAAGCCAAGAACGAACAATAGAGTCATCATCGCTTTGCTTGGACTTGATATTCGGCAACGACTTATCGGGTGATTTGCCCTGAGAAGCAACGGGACCGCGCAACTCGGCAAAGTCTCTAACTTTCTTCGGTTGGGTTTCTGGTGCTTTTCTCTTGGCCGAATCGAGAAGTTTTGCTGCCTTCGATGGGTTCTCCGTAAGCTTACCAAGAAATTCGGGCAATTCTATGCCTACGTTTTTGGTAAGCTCATGTAATGGTGGTAAAGCACCAACGAGTCCCGACACGAAATTGGCGGTGTCATTCTTGCCACCTTCGCCTTTGCCCGAGTCCCAAACGGTAACGGAATCGATCTTGAGGTTGGCGATGGCTTTGACCTGCTCTTCAACGAGTTGGGGGAGTTGTTCGGTAACGAGCAGAAGGGTTGCCTCATCAGCCCCACCTGCAGCACCGACGATATCGGAAAATCCTTGTGCCTTGCTTTGCAGGGCGGCGAGCGTACCTCTAGCCTCCGCATCCATTATAGAGAAATTACCGTCAGCCTCACCCTTGCGGAGGCGACGCGTCTTCTCGGCGTCTGCTTCGGCAAGAGTCTCGATCTTGGCTTTTTCAATTTCGGCGGGCACTACGATGTCGGCATGTTGGGAAGCTCGCTCTCGCTCTGCTCGAGCCCTTTCGGCGGCTTGCTCGGAAGCATATGCCTCCTCTAAAGCCTGTGCCGTCTTTACCTTTTCTGCCGCGGTGGCGAGTCGTTCGGCCTCGGCTTCCTGTTCTCTTCGTTGAGCGTCGGACTGAGCAACCTTGATTTTTGCAAGATTCTCACCTTCCACTGCCGTGGCTTGGGCGCCGGAAACCTGTACCCGTTGCTCGCGCTCTGCGTTCGCCTTGCCGATTTCACCATCACGCTCACGTTCGGCAACACTTACCTTGGCTTCGTTCACTGCACGGGCGGCTGCTTCTTTACCGAGAGCTTGGATATAACCCGACTCATCGGTAATATCCTGAACATTAACATTTATCAAACGAAGCCCGACTTTTGTCAGTTCTACCTCAACGCCGTTGGTGATCTTCTCGATAAGCAAATCTCTGTCGGTGTTGATGGACTCGATATCCATTGTCGCGATCACAACGCGCATTTGCCCGAAGATGATGTCTCTCGCCAACTCTTGGATTTGAGCAAGATTCTGGCCGAGAAGACGTTCGGCGGCATTTTCCATCGTACCCTTTTCAGTGGAAATACCAACGGTGAAGGTCGATGGCGTATTGACGCGGATATTTTGCTTGGAGAGCGCTCCCTCCAACTTAATTTCGATGGGTATGGGTGTTAGATCGAGCCATTCAGAAGCCTGGATGAGTGGCATAATAAAAGTTGCACCGCCATGGATACACTTGGAGGAACGCCCCCCTCCCGTTTTTCCATAGACAACTAGAATCTTATCGGAGGGACAGCGTTTGTAACGACTGAAGAAAAAAACCAGCGTTCCGAGGATAACGAGGATGAATGATATAATAACGGCTAATTCCATGAGATAGTGCCTTTCGTGTAGGAGTTCGTTGAAATGTGAGTGGGGTTTAGCCCGTGGAAATGTTTTAGGACTCGCTTTCCAAACTTTCGACCAACAAAGTCTGCTGGTCGATGAGAGCCTTGACGCGCACGGCCGTTCGGTTTCCAAGTTTTCGGTTGTGATCGGTGAGGGCTCGTACAGTACGCATGCGTCCCTGCACGAGAACCTCCACTTGCCCCATACCCTTTCGCTTGGGAGGTATCGGTAAATAAACGTTTCCGACTTCGCCTATTGCGTTGGAGTAGTCCAACGTACCCTCTTCCCGCAGACTGAACATATAGCGCATCAGATATAACACCATACCGAGAAAAATCATGCCGACGACCGTCGCGGAGAAAGTGGCGGCGCCCAAACCGTAACCATTGTACAGCATGGAAACCCCCGTCCATCCGAATCCCGTGAAAAAGGCTCCCACGGTACGGATGGAAAACAATCCCGTGTCTCCACCTTCCCCCACGTCCATCCCGTCGGCGTCGAAATCCGTATCCGCCCCGATGAGCGTCATGACCATCTGGAGAGCAAGAACCACTCCAGATACGATTGCCACCACATAGAAAATCTTCAGGGCGTGAGGATGGGCGGATTGGCCCTCGAGACTCTGCCACCAATCGCTGATCATAAATGCATAGGGGAAAGAATAAAAGAAAAGAAGATTGTTCCCATGAAAAAAGGCTTTGCGTCAAGGGAAATTCATCTCGTTCATAACTTAGCACATAAATATATTACCAAGAAACAAGATGGGCGCCTATTATAAGAATTGAGAAATATTGTAATGACAGTAATCGAGTGATTACTATTTAGCTTTCATTTGGCTCACATGCTCTATCCAAGCCAAACGAAACAAGGATTGTACTAAGCACCGAGGCAACAAATACATAAGCTCCCCACTGCACCTCGGCAGTAGAGCCTCCGGGAAGTGTCTTCACCACTACCACAATAAGGGCCATGGCAAAGACCTCGGCCATGGAGAACTTTCCCGCTCGATGAGCCCATTTGAGCAAACCGGAAGCCCGACCGAGGTCGGGTCCGCAACCCGCGGCAATCCAATAAAGAGCGAGTTTGCCGACTGGAAAGAGCACCGAGAAGAGAACGAGTACGACACCGAGAAACCTATCGCCCGTAGAGAAAAGTTTAACGATCACACCAAGAATTGAATAGGTTGTAGGTTCCAAATAATCTGGAGAAAGGAATTCAACCAGCCAAGTCAGTTCTCCGGCGCTCGGAACAATTGTAAGGGTCGGAGCCATTAGCCCGAATCCAAGCAGAATGGAACAAGCCAAGACACCCCAGCGCGACTGGTTCACGTTTCGGAAAATCCGCCCGCAGGCTATTTCATAAGGTTCACAAGATCCTGAAGGCTCGAGTCCACAGGTAAAACTCTAACGACAACTCGGCGGATAGCGGAGTCGGAGGTCTTCTCGTATTTGAACTCATTAGTGCCTACGCGCAAATCTTTGAACAAAATTTCGACGCTACCCACTTCGTCATTATCGGCAACGTCGTTGTCCACAACCTCGATCGCAACATACTGGTCGTCAGCGGAGCGGACGCGAGCTCCCTTGATGACCTCATCAGGCGAGAATTTCTTCCCCAGCAAATCGGACCATTCAAGTTCCACTCCAAGGCCTGACCAATCTGCAATCAAGGAATCATCCTTTACTTTGCTTTTAAAGACTTCGTTACCTTGCCAAAGAACACGGTAACGGATGTCGGGGCCACCATCTCCTAGATCCCAGTTCTCATTTTCGAGGTTCTTGGGATAAAGCTCAATCAAGGAAGCAAAGAGATAATAGGTCTTACCGGTCACAAGCCTGGCTCCCAAGGATTGGGCAGATCCATCGACTTTCGGTTCACTCTCCCCACCCTCTCCTCTTTCAGAAAGGAACCAATAAAGTCCCGCTGACGCCAATACAAGAAGTACGGGCACAAGAGCTCCAAACCATGCGGTTTTTTTTGGGGCATCGAAATCTGACATGCTAGTCATTGTATAAAATCATGGAACAGGTTTTAAGTAGTAAAAGGAAGCGAAAAGATAAAGTTGATCAAACCGAACTGCTTGCATTGAAAAAGGAAAAGCAGTGAATGCATTTTAATTCCGAGAGCTTTCAAGCGGCCAAGCGCTTCTTCCCGCTTATAAGACTTTCCACTTGATCAAAGATCAATCGCACCACTTTGACGGCGACCGAGTTGCCAAATTGCTTGTAGTTTACGTTTCGATTGGGATGAAGCTTAAAGCCTTCGGGAAAGCTCATGACACGTCGACATTCCTCGGGATGCAGACGGCGCGGACGTCCATCAACGAGATACATTCCGGTTTTTGCTCCGACGCCACCGCCAAAGGCGGACAGAGTAATGGCATGCCCCTTGGTGCTGTAGATTCGTTCACCTTGCCCTCCCTTGCCAATAGTACCGACACGCAGGGGTCGCAAGTCGCGTCCCACCGGAAGGTCTGTGGAAATAAACGTATCGGGTCGATGAATGAAAAGTTTCTCCAGACGGGAATCACCTGAAGGGAGAAGGACATCCTCGACGGCAACGTCCTCTTCCGTAGGTTCGGGAAAAGAAAACTCGGAAAGTCCAAGGTTCTTTCGAAAACAGACGAAGTACAACCGCTCTCGCTTTTGAGGTACGCCATAACTCGAAGCGTTGAGGAGAGAGTGATGGCAGTGGTAACCGACTCGATCTAGCAACTGCAAGGTCGTGGCAAGAGTACGTCCGCCGTTGTGACCACGATAATTCTTCACATTCTCCAGAAAGAGAACCTTGGGCTGATGCCGTTCCGCTATCCGCAGGATATGATAAAGGAGAGTACCTCGAGCATCCTCGAAACCTTGTTGCTTCCCCGAAATGCTGAAGGGTTGGCAAGGAAAACCTCCGCATACGATGTCGTGACTAGGTATATCGGAAGGATCGATGCAAGTAATGTCGCCGAATGGCTTTTCTCCAAAATTAAGGGCATAGGTTTCTTGGGCGTGGGGATCTAAGTCTGAAGAAAAGACACATTTGTGACCGAGTGCTTCCAAAGCCCAGCGGAAACCGCCTACGCCACAGAACAAATCGATAAATCGCATCACCCCCATTATCCCAAAACTCTTCGGGAAAGAGGCGTAGTTAAAACCGCGCCATGAAGCAATCCCAAAGGGAGAACCACTACACGTCGCAAAGAGAGACGGCTTGGGAGAGACCTTCGAAGGGGTCTCGGGTGGGAATGAACTCTTGACCTACGAAACCCTTGTACTTGATCTCCAGAAGGGCCTTCATAATCGGTGGGTAGTTGATTTCCTGTTTGTCGTCCAATTCACCGCGACCTGGGTTGCCCGCGGTGTGGACGTGACCGATATGTTCGCCACACTCATGAATGCGCCGGATAATGTCTCCGTCCATGATCTGAACATGATAAATATCAAAAAGAAGCTTAAGTCTGGGAGAGCCCACCTGTTTGATGATATCCAAACAATAGTCGATGTGGTCTCCCTGATAACCCGGATGCCCCTTGTTGGGATCGGAATCGTCGCGAGAGTTCAACATCTCGAGGCAAAGGGTGACTCCCTTTTTCTCAGCATGCGAAATAATTTTTTTATAACCCTCGACACAATTCTTGGCACCATCCGCTGAAGAAACGTCATCGGCGTAACCAGTGAAGGAGATAACGTTGGGACAACCGAAGTCGGCGGAGGCATCAATGGCCTTGCGGGTCGCTTCGATAACCATGTCGTGGTGTTTGGGATTGTTGAACCCCTTGATGAAGGGAGGGCCTTCCATCGGAATAGGCGATATGGCGCAGGTCAGACCATGCTTTTTGAGAACCGGCCAATGCTCGGGTTCTATTAACTCAATGCTTTTGCAACCAAGCTTGTTGGCCGCCGAACACATTTCCTCAGTACTCCAGTGCTTGGCGAAGCACCACGACACAACGGACTGATTGATGCGACCCTTCTGTACACTGATCGCTTTGGGTTTACGTTTCTTAACATCTCTAGGAGCACCATTAAGAGTGCCTGCGGAAGCAAGACTTCCTGCCAAAACGCCAGCGGCACCTTTGAGCATGCCACGACGGCTAAGGTTGGTTTGGTTGTCCAGAGAGAAGGATTCTCGACCAGTTGATTTCATGAACGATACCTTCAAATAACAAGTAAGATCTAGGCAAGAGATAAACAACATGCTGAGCAAATGAGAAACATAAGATTCTGGACAAATGGTCAATCTACGCTTCCAATCAAAGTATGAAGACGCCCACTTTGATCCTAACGCCCATACTAATACTAGCATTAGGGGCTTGTTCGACCGACCCCGAAGACTTGCCGGACGGACAAAGCAACGGTAAAGCCACTCAAGGTAAAGAGTTCGCAGGAAGACAAGGTTCTAGCCAAGAAGGGCTACCTGCGGGACCAATGGATGGATCGGGTGGACAATTGGATATGCCCATGACCGACGTCAACGACCTCAACGCCACTTCCTTCGGCGTTTCTTGGCTTGATCCCGAGAACTGGGTGGATGGGAAAATCCCGGGACCGGTTTTCAAACTGGAACTCTCCAAGGACGCCGACTTTGAGAAAATTCTTTTCTCAAAAACATATGTGGATGAATACTTTGCCTACTTTGAAGGTCTCGCGCCAGCCACAGTTCACTATGTCCGAATCTCGGCCATCCCTCCGAAAGGGGACAACCGTTACCTTCCGAGCCGACCCCAAGTCATTTCGCTCGCCACGAACTTAGATGCGGGTTCTTACGGAGGNGTAATAATAAAGCCCGACTTTGGCTCAGTCTCCTTTGAATGGCCCAAAGTAAANTCTTCCGGCCCCATCGAATACAGCCTTCAAATCTATGAAGACTTTGANGCNAAAGTTCTAATCAAAGAACTGGTAACGCGTAATACCTCTTATGAAAACTTTTCTCTTCTCGGAGAAAAAACATATTGGTTCCGCTTCCGTTATGGTCCCGCCGCCGACAATGCAGAGGACATACCCTCCACCCCCATCATTAGCCAGTTTCGAGTCCCGGGTAATGAACTAAATTCTCCCGAAAACCTTTTGGCTGCAGTCGTGGGAGAAGATGTCCGGATTCAATGGAACCCAACAGCAAATAATCTTGGGCCAATTGAATATTCCTTAAAAGTACTCGTTGGAGATGCGAAAACCGACCTATACGGCGACTTTAATATCGAGACACCCTTTCGTGTATTGGAAGATTCCAACGCTTACGGAAGCTTCAACTTCGAGCTCAAGGCTATTCCTCAGGATGGGAACACCAAGGATATCGAGAGCCAGACAATTTCCTTACCCTTCGAAATGCCTGTCACCTCCTTTGATCCGCCTCTTGATCCCAAGCTTGCAATCTCGCAAGATGAACCGACCATGCTTACCGCAACTTGGCAACCACCAGAGAACTTGAACGAGACCTTGCGCTACGAAATCGAAATCACCGAGGATGGGAACTTCACCTCAGGCATTGATCAGCGCATCGAAAACCACGAAGTCAATACCGGAGACTTCACATCCAGGGAACTCGGAAAAACTTATTACCTTCGCCTTCGTACGCTAGGACCAGAAGGAGACGCCACCCATTTGCCATCAATGTGGACGGAAACAATCTCATACACCATGCCTGCTCCGCCAACCGCCGTGGAGTTCAACGCAACCGACGACAAAGCCTCGTTGCCTTGAGAGAGCATAAACCCATCACTACCGCTTAATCCAAAACAACTGGGCGACCAAAACGCCCAAAAAGCTACCTACGGCATCTGCAGCAGCGTCCCAGACATCCGCTGAACGAGATTTGCCGATCCAGTCTTGCCAACACTCGTCCATGATACCGAACCACGCTCCGAGTGCAACTAACCCCCAAGGGAACACTCCCTTGCGAACGACAAAGGCACCCCATGCAAGAATTCCAAATAAGCCATATTCACAAAGATGAAGAATTTTATCCGAAAAGATTTTGGGTCCTTCAGGTAATTCCTTGGAAGAAAGGCTGGAAACGTAAAGAATGACTCCGCAATATCCCAGAAAGAGAATTTTCCATTTTAAAGAAGTTATTACGCTCATTGAAAACCTAGGATAACGAGGGGAGAAAGTTCCTCAATCATAAAGAAAGAATATTCGTTTAAGTACAATTTTCTTGGTCTCCTTGACTTACCACGCAAGACGATGCAATTTACCCGATTGCGAACCATGGATTCACTATACTTGGCATTCTCCCTTTTGACCTCCTTTCTAATTGGAGGACTTATCGTTTTTCTTTGGGCAAAAGGGAAGCGAGGGCTTTCATCGGAAGATGAAAAGGAACTACGCGAAAAAATCATTTCCGCAGAAGCTTCGGCTCAAGCACTGGGCGCCGAGAACCAAATGCTTCAAGTAAATCTAGTGGAACGGCGTGAAAAAGAGCATTTCCAAAATGAGAATTTGTTGGAATCTCAAACCACCTTGGCCGAAACCCGCACCCGAAACGAATATTTGGAAGAACGTTTGAAAAAGCAAGCGGACGAGTTGGAACAAGGCGAAAAGAGACTCAGGGAACAATTCGAAAATCTCGCAAACAAGGTGCTCGAAGCCAAGACCGAAAAGTTCACCGCGACAAACAAGGAAAACCTCAAGCAGGTTCTCGAACCATTAGGCTTAAAGATAAACGAATTTCGAGAGCAGGTGGATAAATTCTATGGGCAAGACAACCGCGAACGAGCAGCACTTCGCGAGCACCTCGACATGATCGTCAAAGCACAGACGCAACTCAGCGGAGATGCCGAAAACCTCGCCAATGCCCTAAAGGGAGATTCCAAGAAGCAGGGCGACTGGGGAGAATTGATTCTGGAGCGTACACTGGAAGCCTCGGGTTTGGAGAAGGGTCGCGAATTCACCATGCAGGAAACCTTCGACCGGCAACGCCCCGACGCGATCATTCGCTTGCCTGAGAATCGACAAATCATCGTCGACTCGAAAATGTCCCTCACTGCCTACGAGAGATGGTGCTCGTTGGACGAAGGCGTCGACCGCGAGACCGCCCTCAAGGAACACCTCCGCTCCGTCCGCAACCATATCGACGAACTCGCCGCAAAAGACTACCAATCCATCGAGGGGATCACCAGCCTCGACTACGTTCTGATGTTCTTCCCCATCGAACCCGCCTTCGGCACTGCGATAAGAGCCGACTCCGAGCTTTACGAATACGCGTTTCGAAAAGGAATCGTACCCGTCACCACCAGCACCCTCATGGCTACAATCCGAACAGTGGCCAACGTATGGCGCCTGGAAAAGCAAAACCTGAATGCCAAGACAATTGCCGAGAAAGCGGGAGCGCTCTACGATAAGTTCGCTAATTTTCTTAAAGATGTCGAAGATGTCGGAAAAGCTCTCGCCAAAGCCTCCGGCGCCCACGAGGCAGCCCTTAACAAACTATCCGAAGGAAGAGGAAACATTCTTCGCCGAACCGAGGAGCTCAAGAAACTAGGCATCGCCTCAAAAAAAGAAATTCCCGCAACCTTCCAAGCCGCACTCGAGGAAGGTGTTCTCGAATCGGGTCCACTCCCAAACATCCTTGAGGAACCCGAAGACTCTCCCGACGAAGGAGAGGAACAAGCCCGTTCGGCCTAAGGTGTTTGGCCTAACCTAACCGCTACGCCTCAAATTGACGATGGGGCCTTTTAGATTTGAAAATGCAAAAGTGAGGCGAAGGAGGAAGTGACTTCCGGATGCCCTATCCCTTTTCCTTGGTCAGGCTGACACCACTCTTAAATTCTCTACAGATATGCCTTCACCTCGTAGAGAGTAAGATGTATGGAGAATATTTTCAATTTGCTCTAAAGATCAAAGAATAGGTTGAAAAGGAAAAATGCCGAAGCGACTAAAGAAACCTTTGATTTATAAGTCTAATGCACATAATAATGAGAAGGGTTATTAACTGATGACCAAATTCTCTGACAGTTACTTGGGCAGACGCGATTTCCTTAGGGTGGGAAGCTTGGGCTTGGGCGGATTGAGCCTACCTGACTTTCTGCGAGCGGAGGAGGCATTGAAATCCGTGGGGGGCATAGCCAAGGACAAGACCGTCATCTTCCTCTTCATGCATGGAGGTCCGAGCCAGTTCGAAACTTTCGACCCCAAAATGGATGCGCCCCTCGGCGTGAGGAGCGCTACAGGAGAAATCAAGACGAAGATTCCCGGCATCACTTTCGGGCCAACCTTCGAAAAATTAGCCAAGCTTAACGATAAGTTTTCCATCGTACGCTCATTCACCACCCAAAGCGCAGCTCACGATTCCAAGCCCATCGTCAGTAAGGAATATTCGGCCAATGCCCAAATAGGGGCGCACTACGCAAAGGTAGCGGGCGCCAGCCACCCGCAGCTTGGCATGCCGCGAAACGTATGGTTACATCCGCAGGCAGTGGATGCAGAAGCTACGGACCCAATAATGAAATTGGGTAAATTCGATGTCACCGGTCCTCTTGGTCCTTTGTTTGAACCGTTTCAACCGAGCGGCAACGGAGATCTCAGGAGAGACATGCAACTGACGGTAAATCCCGACCGACTGGATGATCGACACGCCTTGCTTGCCAGCCTAAGCAACTTTCGCAGGCAAGTAGAGTCCGGTTCGTTTACGGAAGGTTTGGACAAGTTGCAGTCGCAAGCATTCGAAACCCTGACGGGCGGTATATCCGAAGCATTCGACGTCTCCAAGGAAGACGCCAAAACCTTGGAAAGGTATGACACCGCAGGCTTGATCGATCCGAGAAACATCAGTAAGCGCTGGAACAACCAAAAACGTTATGCCAATCACGTTAAGAATTTAGGAAAACTTCTCCTGTTGGCCAGAAGATTGGCGGAACGGGGGGCAGGCTTCATAACCGTAAGCACCGACTTCGTCTGGGACATGCACGCCGACAACAACAACGCCACCATGACCGAGGGCATGGATTACGTCGGTCGTCCCTTCGATCATGCGGTAAGCGCCTTCATCGAGGACGTCGAGGCACGCGGACTGCAGGAAAAGATCCTGCTGGTTTGCTGTGGCGAAATGGGTCGTTCACCAAAGATCAATGGAAAAGGCGGGCGAGACCATTGGGCTGGCTCGGCTCCGTTGTTGCTTTACGGCGGTGGACTGAATATGGGGCAAGTCGTGGGATCTTCCACAAAGGACGGCGGCGAACCCGCCTCCGACCGGGTTACCATCCCGAACCTCTACGCCACCATCATGGAAACCATTCTGGACGTCGGAACACTGCGATCGACTCCGGGGATTCCGGAAGAGGTATCCAAAGTCATCTACGGCGCCCCTCCCATAAGGCAATTGATCTAAGAAGATTGATATATCACGAAGAATTATCCCGATAAATCGGAAATGGCTTCTTCCAAATTCGGGAAACGAAACACATAACCTTCATCCCGCAACACTCTTGAGACCACTTTACGGCTCTTAAGAACCAGCTCGGGAGCCGTACGAAGGAAGACGGCGCCAACCCGAACGGCAATAGCTGGGGCCGGAAAACCAACGCCCAAAGGCGCAAAGGCAGAACGCATTTCGCTCATGAAGACAGCGTTGGTCACTGGATTAGGCGCAGCGCAATTCACCACCCCGGAAACACTTTCGGTTGAGACCAACCAATCGACAATGCCGACCCAGTCCTCGAGGTGCAACCAGCTCATCCATTGCGAACCCGAACCTTGCCTTCCACCCAAACCGAGTTGCGCGAACCGGCGCATCACGGGAAACGCTCCCCCACCCGCTCCTAAAACGATGCTGATTCGCATAGCCACTTTTCGGACGTTGCGAACCTCAGTTTCGAAAAAAGCCTCCTCCCATGCCTTAGCCACTTCCACTGAAAAACCGTCGCCTAAATCGTCGCTGTTTTCATCGTGTGGCGGCACCTCGCCTCGTCGATCCTCGTAAATAGTCGCCGTGCCGGCGTTCAGCCAAACTTTGGGCGGAATCTTCACTTGAGCAACCGCATCTCCGAGAACTCTAGTTGCATTCACTCGCGATTCAAGAATCAACCGGCGATTTGTCTCGTTGTAACGACAGTCCACCGAACGCCCACAAAGATTCACTAAGGCTTCTGCTCCCTCGAGCTCCTCAACCCAAGATCCTGTGGTTCGAGCATCCCAAGTGACAAGTCGCGCTTTTGGGAAATCAGCTGGTAATTCGTTGCTTCTGCCGAGCACGACAATTTCATATTCCTTTTCGGCAAAGCTCTGGGCCAAGGCTTTACCTAGAAAACCAGTCCCTCCGGCCAAAACGATTTTATTTTTCATTACAAAAGACTATTATAAGGAGGATCGAACATCCTCTTCGTGCAATTTATTGCCCTATCAGCACATAAATATTGACCGAAAAACNAATGCGACTGCAGGGTATNTTTCATTAATAACTATTATAAGAATNACTTTTACTCAGTTTAATAGGTTCATAGCTAGGTAAGAAAAAGCAAAAAAAAAAACTGGGCNATTTGCAATTTCAATGATATCTNAGTGATNGNGTTTTAATAGAAGCAAATTTACCATGAAACAGAAACCCACCTCACTATCTTCTGATGTTGCAGAGGCAAGCTATGATCCTACTCCCTCGGACTGGCACAATACCCTAACAACAATCTTGAAAGGTATTCTCGTTATATCGAGCATGGCACTTTCAGCTTTCTTCCTCTACGGCATCCTGTCCAGATAAAGAAGTCTATCTTCTGCAGGAGACCTTCTGGCACTACATCGCGCCGAAAGGCTTGAATGTTCTTACTTGAGATGAATCTTTCGGAAAGACACCTTCATCGGAGGACCGGCGTGCAACTGAAAAGCCAGCACTCCATCAGCTCGACGAGTCTTCTCATCATTGTCTGTAAGTTCAGTCGTTTTTACATCGTTGATATAGTGCGTAAAATGATAACCCTTGCCGGTTATCCGATAAGAGTTCCAATCATTTTTCTTAACAGCTTTTCCGATTTCTTTGGAATCACCGAATTTTTTGGCATTCTTCTTCAACTTTCCACCATCGATGGTGAGGGTAGTGTGGAAACCACGGTCAGAAAGAATTCCGCGAAAACCTTCGCCATAGCAAATGCCCGAATAACGGTCGCCCGCCTCGAAGTCGGCTTGATAGCCACCAATGCGCCAACCGTCATGCTTCCCGGGCTTAACGAAACTGCGGTATTGAATACCACTATTGCCACCCTCGATCTTGAATTCCAAGGTTAGGTCAAAGTCGGTTAACTTGCCATCTTCCCATATAATGAAAGTGTTGCCTTTGGTCGGAGTCTCCTTTGTGGTCTGTCCCACAATCGCACCATCGGCGGCCTTCCAGAACTTTGGATCTCCATTCCAACCATTGAGGGTCTTGCCGTCAAAGAGGCTTTTTCCGCCTTCGCTCTTCTTCCCGAAAGCGGGTGCGACAGCCAACATGGCTACTGAAAGCAGGTAGGTGAAAAGGGTAGAAAAATGGGTAATCTTCATGATTTGCTAGCGTTCCTTTTGAATATGTGTTTGGTGGATGGGGATGTTTCGAAATTGCAAATGTCCCGAAACATAGGCTTTAGGCAAGTAAAAGAAAACGAAACACAGCTTTTTTATAATTCTCCCGACCACCTCCTGTCATGAAAGCAAGACTCTCAATCCTATTCGCCACTATGGTAAGCATACTGGTATTTTCACTGACAGCTAATGCATTTCCAAAAATCCCCGAGGAGGAAGGGGCTCGCAACCTCGAGGCCTTCGGAAAGACTTTTTCCACGCTCGAGGAGTGGCAAACTCGAGCCAAGCGGAATCGAGAAGGTATACTAAAGGGGTCCGGACTCGTTCCCCTACCCACTCGTTCACCCCTAAACGCCTACTCCCATTCCTCTATAAAAATGGATGGATATTCGGTGGAGAACGTTCACTTCGAGAGTCTTCCCGGCTTTTTTGTCACCGGCAACCTCTACCGTCCTCTCCGAAAAGGCGGACTCGGCAAGTTTGCCGGCATTCTTTGTCCCCACGGACATTCCAAAGAGGGGAGACTCGCGGAATACACGCAGGCGCGATGTGCCTCCCTCGCCCGAATGGGAGCCATTGTCTTCGCCTACGACATGGTGGGCTGGAACGACGATTCCAATCAAGTCGATCACCGGAAGGATAAAAACGTATTTGCTTACCAGACTTGGAACAGCATGCGAGCCCTCGACTATCTTCTGAGCTTTCGAGAGGTGGACCCAAGCCGCATCGGCGTAACTGGGGAATCGGGTGGCGGAACACAGACCTTCATCCTTACGGCTCTTGACCCACGCGTAAGAGCTGCCGCACCCGTAGTCATGGCTTCAGCCCACTTCTACGGGGGATGCAACTGCGAGAGCGGCATGCCCGTTCACGAAAGCAATACCCATAAGACCAATAACGCGGAAATCGCCGCCATGGCGGCACCTCGACCTCTACTCCTTGTAAGCGTGGGCGGAGACTGGACCAAAAACACTCCAAAGGTTGAATTTCCTTATGCCAAACGCATCTACTCCCTCTTTGGTTCACCAAACAACGTGGAGAACTTTCACCTCGCCGACGAAAAGCACGGTTATGAATTCTCCAAGCGAAAACCCGTCTACCGATTCCTAGCCAAAACCCTTAAGTTGCGCCTAAGCCAAATAACGGACGAAGACGGTGAAATCACCGAAAAATTCTTCAAGACCCTAACTAAGGAACAGTTGCAGGTATTCAACAAGGAAAACCCACGCCCCCAGCATTCTCTAGCAGGGTCCGAAGCTTGCCTCGCCGCCCTGCGCAAGGCCCAGGGAATGTAGCGCTCGGTTTAGTTTCCCTCTCCCGCCAACGCCTTGGCCAGAAAATCGTAGGCGGCCTCTCTTATTTCGGTCGGGAAGTCGTGACTGCAGTCGGGATGGCGAACGACCAACTGGTTTTCCGCCCCCAGTAACTGGTATACTTTGCCCGCGGCTTCGGCGCATCGACGAGCGCTTTCCCACTGAAAGTTGTGGTCGCCCTTCGGTGCGCTCACGAAGACGGTGCGAGGAGCCAAAGCTCCAAGAAGTTCGGGAAAGTCGAAGGGAATCGCCTGGAGTCGTCCCCGATATTCGGCAAGACGCGCCATGTAACGGGTTTGGCACCAACCTCTGCCAAACACCCAGTTCTTTTCATTACCATCGTAGTAATCGGGAAAGGAATCGAAGGAGCAACTGACAGCGATGGCGGAAAGTCGCTTATCGAAAATAGCCGTGTAGATTGCATTGTGACCGCCAAGCGAATGCCCGATTACACCGAATCCATTGGAAGCATCGACATAAGGCAAGGATTCCAGCAGATCAAGGGCCCGGGAGTTGTCCCAAACGGCCTTCATCGTTCCGCTTGCATAGCCGAGCTTGGCAATGTCGGGTTGGTAGTCGGCCAGCAGTGGATAAGCGGGCGCGATGGTCACGAAACCACGCTCAGCCAACTCCGCTGCGTAGGCGCGGTTCGCCCGTCCGCCCAAGCCGAGGACCACCTTGCGACCCGACTGGTTGTCAGTAGGGTGCAGGCAAAGAATGGCCTTCGCCTTTCGTTGGCCTGCCAAAACCTCTTTTGGAATGCAGAGATGTGCGGGCACACGGGAAGAAGCCGATGCTCGGTAGGTAATCGATTGGAGCAGGTAAGTCCCTGCATCCTTGGATTCCAGAACATTAATCTCGGGGGACACACGCTTTTCGACCACGGGATAGGTTCCCATGACCTTTTCCGCTCCCTCCAATATGGAGGTCCGTCGTTTCTCCCAGTCCTCCCGGGAACTCACGGGGAGCTCGTTACCTTGGTCGCCGCGATAAAGAAGAAGCTCGAAGGGAGGCAGACGAGGCTCGGACTTAGGTTGGAGAATAAAGGCGAGCAAATCAGCCATGGACTGATGGTCGAGATCCGCCTCTAGTCCCTCGGGCATGATGGAGGCTGCATGGCTTTTCATTCCTCGCACTTCCTTGCGGAGCAGAGTGACTGACTTGCCGAGTGGGAAACGAATCGTGAGGTGAGTTGTGGTCTCGTTCGCAAGCAAGCCAAGCAACTTTTCTTTTGGCCCACGCACCTCGTAAGCAACGAAATCCGCAGCCACCTCACGACTGGGGTCTATGAGGTTGGTCAAGAGCTTATCCGGCCCCGCCGCCTTCATCGCAACCAAGTCGGGACCAAGAGCATGGCCTTCTTGGCCCGCACGATGACACGATGCGCAACGCTGGAGATAAGTCGTACGACCACGCGAGGCATCGCCTTTAAGTCGAAGTGCCGGAAGGTAGCTTTCGATGACCTTCTCCCGTGGAATGGTTTCCTTCTCCGGAGGGGCGGGACCAACCAAAGCAACCGCTCGCTTGCGGAGGCCTTCGTCCTTGAGGTTTCGCAAGGTGGTCAAGCGACCAGTCCTCAAATTGGTAATTGCGACTACCCCCTTCTCCATCGCGTCAAGCAAGGCATTCGTTCGCTCGGACGCCTCGAAGAGATAGCCGATCACTTCATCCCGCGAATCCGACGACAAAATTTTCCATCGGTCCAGCAAGTCGGTCGTTAACCCCTCGGGTGCCAGACTCACCAGTTCCCTAACGGCTCCGTCGCGCAAGGAAGCTTCTGTGGCATCCAAAAAAGCAAGCAAAGGCCGGCTGGCCGACTTCTTGTCTAGAGTGGCCAGCAAACCAATTGCTTGAAGGCGGAAGGCAGAAGGCCGACCGTCATCATCTCCCGCGGCCATGGCAATGAGTTGCAAGTACTTGCTGGTTTCCGGACATAAGTCGTTGAGTGAATGACCACCCTTACGCAAACCATGGGCCATGGCCAACACCTCGCTTTCATCGGCAGATGGAACCGAATCGGCATAATGGGTGAAGAGCTCGTTCACTTGAGTGGAAAGGGCATTCAAGACGGCGAACCGAATCCAAGAATTGTTGCCACTGGTGGACAGAACCTCAAGGAGGGCGGGCACTTCGTCGGTAAAATCCGCCAAGCCGAGAGTGAGGGCTAGCTGAAAGAGGACACGCGGAGATTCATCGCGGACCAAGGAGAGAACTGCCCCAGACAAGCGCGCTTTTCCATTCGCGTCGTCGGAGAGGAAGGATTCGGCCAACTTCAAGGCATGCTCCCGCAAGACCGGGTGTTCGTCTCCCAAAGTGGTTACGAGATGCTCCGGTTTGAGTTGGTTCAATCCTGCGAGAACATAAAGGGCGTGCAGGCGACCCAGGTGGGATTTCCCACCCGAAATGAGTTTGGACAATGCGTGGATCACCTTCGATTCCTGCCGTTCGTAAAGCAATCGGGCGGCGGTTTCGCGCCGCCAAGCATTGGTCGACGAAAGAGTCGCCACCAGTTTCTCGGAACTAGTTTCTTTCAGACTCGGCGAAGGGGGGCGAACGAACTTCTCGGAAGTGATCCGCCAGATGCGCCCCCGGTCATTGCCGCTATTGAGGTCGACGTGGCGCTTGATGCCGGAAGGAAGCGACCACGGATGCTCGATCACTTCGCGATACATGTCCAAGACGTAAAGGCACCCATCGGGCCCGTTGGCCAATTGAACGGGACGAAACCAATTATCGGTCGAGGCGAGGAACTCGGATGCACGTTCACCCTTAGGTCTTTTGCCAACGGGAACAACCCCATCCTCATAATTCAGAACCTTTCGATGCACGAGATTGCTGCCGGCATCCGCAACAAAGGCATTTCCACGAAAGCTGTCATCGAAGGCATCACCACGATATATGGTAACTCCCGTAGCCGCCGTAAAATATCCGGATACTCTGCCGCCACCTTCGACGGGACCACGCACCTTGGAGGCAATCCTCCAACGCGTCCTGACAATCCGCCATGGTTCGTCGGGGCTGATACGAAAGACCTCAGCTGCCGAACCATCTGCAGCAACGCCCAATCGCGGGCTAGGCATGGCATAACGAGAATTTGTCGCATAACGGGAATCGAAAACTATGGCCTGCAAGTGATTGCTGTTGCTGGAGACAAAGCGCCTACCGTAATCATCGAACGATGCCCCATGTTGACCCCCGCCACTTTCAGGACGAAGATCTAGACTGCGAGGATCAAAGGAGAAGTCGCGACCATTGAGAGCAATGGGGGTGAAATCCTTCGTTTCGGGTCGAGTCAAGACGGCGCCGTTAGAGGAAGTGACTCCGTGTATCCGGTTGTCCAATCCCCATCGCAAGCTATTGGGCAAAGCCTGCATATTTAGACGCGAACGTTCCTTGCCAAAACCAGTAAAAACGACGCGATCTTGATCAGCTACGCCATCGCCATCGGTATCACGAAGGTAAAGGATGTCAGGAGTAACGACTACGAAAACTCCGCCATCGAAGCAAATGACGGCAGTAGGCCAAGCCAAGCCTTTGGCGAAGACCGTGGCCTTGTCGAATCGGCCGTCATCATTGGTGTCCTCAAGCAACCGAACGCGACCCAGCTTGTCGTCACGATGTTCCGAATAGCCAATCATCTCCACCACGTAAAGCTTACCGTCGGCATCAAAGGACATGGAGACCGGATCGACGACTTGGGGTTCAGCCGCCGCCAGCTCGATATTGAAACCTTTCTTGAGACGGAATGTCTGAATCGCATCCCGAGCCTCAACCGGAGCCACCCTGGGCAACTGCTCCGAGGAAGCCTCGGGTTCGGCGGCATGAACAAAACCGAATGAAAGGACAATCGCCGGAAAAAAAAGTGGAGGGAAAAGCTTCACAGGGAAAAAGGATGAGCAAGTTAGGTGACAAGCCAAGCCAGATTGCGAGTTGCCTTCAATAAAAGGAAGTGATCGACTTGCAGAAATGAACAAAAGGCACCTCATTTCGCGCAGGGGATTCCTCGCTTCCGCACCCCCTGCCATTGCGGTTGCAATGCAAACGCGAACTAGGGGGAAAGAGAAGGCAACTTCCATCGATGAACCCGTCATCGACATTCATCAGCACACGAATTATCTCTTTCGGTCGGACAAGAAACTGGTCGCTCACCAACGAATCATGGGAGTTACCACCACCTTACTTCTCCCAGCCGGCAGCTCCGTAAATCGAGCCTCCACTCACGAAGGCAAATCAAATGGTCTAGCAGCCAAAACAGGTGGCAACGAAACGGCCATGGCTTTGGCTAAAAAGTACCCTAAGGATTTCAGGTTTGGGGTAAACGAGGTGCCAGACCTTCCGAACGCTCGCAAGGAATTGGAAAAATACCTAAAGGCGGGAGCCGTCATAATCGGCGAGCAGAAATTTAACGTGGCTTGCGACTCTCCTCATGTTTGGAGCGTGGCTGAGGTCGCCCGTGAATATGGAGTTCCCGTGCTGATGCATTTTCAGCACAACTCCTATAATCTTGGAATCCATAGATTTCATCGTACTCTGGAAAAGTTTCCAGAGGTGAACTTCATCGGGCACGCGCAGACTTGGTGGGGCAACGTAGACAAGAATCACAAACAAGAGGTCATGTACCCAAAGACGAAAGTGACGGAAGGCGGGATAACCGACAAACTGCTCTCCAACTACCCGAATATGCATGGAGACTTTTCAGCGGGATCGGGTCTAAACTCAATGCTTCGCGACGAGGAGCATGCCAAGGAATTCATTGCTCGGCATCCAAATCAACTTCTCTACGGAAGCGACTGTCCGGATGCCGCCGGTCGAGGTGCAGGCTGCAAAGGTTCAGTCATCCTCGCCACCATTCGGCGCCTCGCCAAGGACAAGAAAGACGAACGTAAAATCCTTTACGGAAATTCGAAAAAGCTTTTCAAGCTTTAAGATGCAATGATTGAGGTTCGGGACCTTAAGGTGTATTATGGTGACAACGTCGCCGTGGACGGACTTTCCTTCGAAGTCAAGAAAGGGGAAGTGTACGGACTCATCGGGCCGAACGGCGCTGGAAAAACCACGACGATCAAGGCCATCGCCACTCTGCTGGAACCAACCTATGGCGAAATCCTCGTCGATGGCATTTCGGCCCTGCACGAACCCGAAAACGTCCAGGGCATGCTTGGCTACATGCCTGATTTCCCTCCCGTATACGATGACCTGAGAGTTGATGAATTCGTTGAGTTGTTCGCTTCCGCCTACGGTGCGACGACGGAAAAACGCCGAGCGGAAGTCGATCGTTGTCTTGCCGCAACTAATCTGGAAGACAAAAGAAAGGTTCTGTGTAAGACCCTCTCTCGAGGAATGAAGCAACGGGCCTTGCTGGCCAAGACTTTGGTTCACGACCCGCCCGTGCTCCTACTGGACGAACCCGCCGCCAATCTTGACCCCAAGGCTCGCATCGATCTGCGCAACCTTCTCAAAAGTCTAGCGAAGGACGGTAAGACTATCTTAGTCTCCTCTCACGTATTGACGGAGTTGCAAGACCTGTGCGACTCGATCGGCATTATGCGGGAAGGCAAGATGGTGGTTAACGGAAACTTGCAAGAGGTCGTGGAACGAGCAACTCCTACAAAAACGATCTTGATGGAATTGCTGCATCCTTTTCCCCAAACTCACGGTTTTCTGATTGCCCATCCATCCGCCCATTTCACAGGAGAAGTGGATGAAAGCCCCACACTCATCGAGTTCACTTTCGACGGCGACAACGAGGAAGTCGCCAACCTTCTTCGAGCCCTCGTCGAACTCGGTGCACCCGTAAAATCCTTTCACGAAAGAAAGGCCGACGTCGAAAGTCTATTTCTCTCGGTCGAGTCGGGAGAGCAACCATGAACAACGATAGCTCAGGAGGTTTCGCCGAACTCAATCCGCTCATTCGTAAGGGCATTCGGGAACGGTTGCGCATGAAACAGATTATCGCATGGGGATTGCTCACCCTAATCCTGACGAGCTTTACTTATCTCACTGCTTATCTCGAAGGTTCAGACGGCCAATGGAATTATGACGAAAAATCGGAAATCTGGGAAAAAGGGGAACCCTCTCCTGTAAACGGAGCCAGAAAAGCTTTTCCCTGGTTGCTTGGCGTACAGGGATTCATCCTTATGTTTCTTGGAACCGGACGAATGGCCGGAGGTACCGCAGAGGAACGTGAAACCGGATTGCTTGATTACCAACGCATGACCCCCATGCGACCCCACTCGAAGATTATCGGCTACCTGTTCGGACTTCCCGCGCGTGAATATTTCATGTTCGCCCTTACCTTGCCTTTCCTTATCCACGCAATTGTCGTGGGAGAACTGTCTCCGGGAAAGGTCTTTCACCTGTATGGAGTCTTTCTTTCCTGCGTTATGCTCTATCACCTCACGGCGCACGTCACGGGACTCATCGTAAGCAAACCTCGGGCAGCCTCATGGGTATCGCGCATGGTGGTGCTGGGACTCTATGTCTTCTTGCCCGGCCTCGGCCAAGCAGGCTTCTCTTTTCTCTCCTTCCTCACCCTTCTTCCGACCTACTTTGGATTGATGAGCGAGGAACTGATTTTGGTCGGACCACAAAACCTGAACATGTGGCATCAGGAAATGGCGACCTTCTGGACCGAGGTACCGTTTTTCGAGACCACTCTTTCGCCTGCGTTCTTTAGCGTCATGATGCAAGGATTGCTCCTTGCGGGACTCTTCGCCACCGCCCACAGAAAATGGCGCAACGAAGCCCTAACCGCTTTTTCCAAACCCGCGGGCATCGGTCTTTTCTTGCTGTTGCAGTTCTTGTTGATTGGAAGCCTCTGGCAATTGTCCGGCAACGGCAACGCTTCCGGACTACTTGGTTCAGCCATTTCGGGAGACAAATTCGATGAAAATTTGATCCAAGAAACAGAGAACGGGATAGTCAGAGCTACTGTTCGCCGCACAGGCTGGGTCGTGATTTCAGTCCAAACCATCCTTTTCTCCCTTTCTCTGGGAGCATCGGTGCTTATCCTCAACGTCACCTGCCCCACTCGCCACCAATACCTAAAAGGTAAACGCCGTTCGGCCAAACTAGGGCTTCAAGATATTCCACTTTGGGCCGATGAAAAGCCAGGATGGTTGATGGTACTTTGCCTTGCTCTAATCATGCCATTCACTCATTTCGCCTTGCTGACAAGGGCCGTCGATTCGGGGCTTTATTTTGAGGAGTTCCCGGGAATGGAAGCCTATATTCTGCCCTGCGTGCTCTTCGCCGCTTGCCTTACATATATTAGAGCTGCCCGCGAAAAATGGTTTACCGTTGGCTTCTGGGGCTTTCTGGGACTGCTATGGATAACCCCCTTACTCGCATGCATGGTGTTGGCCGTTGGCTGGGAGGAGGAAGTATTCGACGTTGTTTTTCACCTCGGTTCACTTTCGCCGCCTTTCGCTTTCTTCGAAATCGCAGGAAGTCCACACGACATGAGTCTAGGAATCCACGAAGACGCCTTCAAAAAAGGCGCTTTCGTTGGCACTTTCATTGCTTGCGCGATCGCGATCTGGCTCAGCCTAGGGCAATTCCTTAGGCGTCGGAACTGGGACAAGGGCGAAAAAAACATTGCGGTCTCACGAGAGCCATAAAGGATAAAGGGCACACGCCATCAAAGCGTACCCGCATGCTCGAAAAAGCTCCCGCGACATCCTCGCCAAGACGAAAACGAAATAAATATGAAACGGAATCCACTCGCCCGCATCTCTTGGGCGACAGTCTTTCTAATTCCAGCACTCCTCCATGGCCAAGTTCGCGAGGTACGAATCACCAGTTCCATAGATGGTTCCGAACAACCTGCCATCTTTTTTGCTCCGAACAAAAACGATGTGCCTGTCCCTCTCCTCGTCACTCTTCATTCTTGGAGCGCCGACTACCGTCAGAAACTCCACAAGGCCATGGAGGATCATTGCGTCAAAAACGGTTGGGCCTATGTCCACCCGAACTTCCGAGGCCCGAACCGAAACCCCAAGGCCACTGGCTCCGATCTCGCCGTGCAAGACGTCTTGGATGCCGTAGCGCATGCCAAGAAACAAGCCAATGTTGACGAGAAGCGGATTCTCCTGATCGGCACGTCGGGCGGTGGTTACATGAGCCTCCTCATGGCCGGACGAGCTCCCAACCTTTGGGCAGGTGTATCGGCCTGGGTACCCATATCCGACCTCGCGGCCTGGCACGCCGAATGCAAAGCCAAGGGTAGGAAATATGCACGCGAAATCGAACTCTCCTGCGGTGGCGCTCCCAAGGCATCAGAAAAAGTGGATGAGCAATATCACAAAAGGTCACCGCTCACCTACTTGCCCAAAGCAAAGGGCATCGTAAACCTAGACATAAATGCCGGCATTCGAGACGGTCACTCCGGAAGCGTCCCCGTCAGCCACAGTCTCCACGCCTTCAATTCAGTCGCAGAGGAAAAAGACCAAGTTCCACAAGCCCTCATCGACGAACTCGTCCAAACCGCCAAAGTCCCTAACTCCCATGTCTTCTCGGGCAAAGACCTCAGCTACGGCAAAAAGCAACCTCTCTTTCGCCGCGCATCTTCAAAAGCTCGCGTCACCCTTTTCAATGGTGGCCACGAACTAGTCGCAAGCGCTGCTATCGATTGGCTCATCCAGAGTAGCAAGTGAAAGTTCCGAAGCTTCGGTTGCCTCAAGCCGCTCTTCTGTTTGCGGTCACAAGCTTTCTTCCCGCTGAGACAATCGTTCGCGAGGCCCGTTGGCTCATACCAAAAGGCGAACCTCTTATCAGCCGCGAGTTTCGCGAGATAGCAGTCGTCAATTCCGAATGGGAATTGAGCGACAACCTGAAGATGGATCAAGCGCAGGGGGCCGTAACTATCCGCTCCAAGACTGACGACCCTTTCCTCAAAACCGCTCTACATGTGGGAACACGCTGGCCGCTTCTCGTCAACCTCCGTTGTCGGGCAAACACCTACGCGCCCGCTCAACTTTTTTGGCGAGGCGAAAAGCAAGGCTACGCTTCCACACGTTCAACCTCCGTACCGCTTTACCCGACCGAAGACTTTGCCGACTTAACTTTCCATCTGGAAACCAACGCCACCCTCACCCATCTCCGTCTCGATCCCTTTCCTGCCGAAGGCTCTCTTTCCGTCCAACGTCTTACCGTCTCCCGCATAGGTTTGGGTTCACCTTCAAGCTCGGGAGCTCATATTGTTCCACCCTCCGGAGACGCCACCATTCGGGGACCTGCGCTAGGTTCGGAGATCGTCGTCACCACCACTTCACGTCTCGCCGGCGCCATCCACTCACTCCAGTGGAAAGGCAAGGAGTTCATCGATAGCCATGACCACGGTCGGCAACTCCAGTCCGCCTCCAACTTCGACGCAGGCTCTCGCTTTCATCCCGAAACCTTCAACCCTACCGAGGCAGGTTCTCGCAACGACGGCGCCGGTTCGGTTTCCACCAGTCGACTCCTTCGTCTCACCTATAACAAAAACTCACTATCCACCACTAATCGCATGGCCTTCTGGATAGCCCCCGGGCAATTCTCCGGCGAAAACCTCGCTAAAAACAAAACTCTCATTTCCAGACACATCCTAAAAAAGAACCTACGCATCGGCTACAGAAAATTTCAAAACGTCATCTCATACGACGTGACCTTTTCCGTCCCTCCCGACGAAAACCACCGCTACGCGCAATTCGAAGTTCTTACAGGCTATATGCCCGTGGAATTTTCCAAGTTTTGGAAGTTCGTTCCCGAAAGCGGCAAGCTCCGACACCTCTCCAACGGTCCCGGCGAGCAACCTTTTCCTGTCGTCCTCTCCACTCCGAACGGCTCACACGCCATGACCTGTATTCCTAGAGAAAGTCCTTCCGAAAACTTTGAGGGTCCGGGATACGGGCGTTTTCGCTTTCTCGAAAACCTGAATAAAACCGTGAAGTGGAACGTCGTTTATCGTCTCCGAAACAAACAAGGCATTCTTCCCGTCAACAATCCATTTCGCTTGTTCGTAGTCGTCGGCGACCTCGAAACCGTTCGCTCGACGCTCGTCCAACTCGGTTTACCACATCCTCGCTGAAAACAAGCAAACTGTTGCCCTTTATGGTTTCAATCGTTAAATGAGATAAGAATGATCAAGACTTGGATCGGCAGTTTTAGGCTAATAGGTATAATTGAAGGCATTTCCTACCTTCTGCTTCTAGGCGTAGCTATGCCTTTGAAGTACTATTTCGGAGATGTCACAATCGATGAATCCGGAAAAAAAATATATGAGAATGCCATTTATGTCTCGGTCACGGGCATGGCCCACGGCATCCTCTTCATTTTCTACGGTCTGTTACTGGCCATAGCCATGCGTCGCCACAAATGGAGCCTAGATTATGGAGCCTACTTGCTCGGAGCCGCCTTCATCCCCTTCGGCACTTTTTACACGGACCGCAAGCTACGCGAACTGGAATCCCAAAAATAAGGTGTTTCACCTAACAGTCACCAGACTGCTGACCAGGACTTTGGACTTTCGAAAATCTGGTGTTCTCGAAACAATAGCTACGTGTTTTCTCTAGGTAAACTCAAGCTCGGTTCCAACCTTTTTCTGTCGCCCTTGGCAGGATATACCAACCTGCCTTTTCGCTTGGTGATTCGGGAAATCGGTGGTGTCGACTTGTGTACAACGGATCTCGTCAACGCTCGCTCCCTGCTTGAGAAGAACCCGAAGGCAATCAAACTAATCGAGACCAACAAAGCGGACAGTCCGCTCTCCGTTCAGCTTTTCGGAGGGGTGTCCGAGGAAATGCGAGATGCGGCCGCTTATCTGGAATCGATCGGCATGGCCTCGGTAGACGTCAACATGGGTTGCCCCGTGCCAAAGGTAACGAAGACGGGGGGCGGAGCGTCCATGATGACCGAACTCCCAAAGACACAGGGTCTTATTCGGGCAATGACCGACGCAATTAAAATACCCGTCACGGCAAAGATGCGCCTCGGATGGGATGAAAAAAACCTAACCGCTCCCGATCTTGCCAAAGCGCTCGAGGACGCGGGTGTGGCCGCCATTTTCGTCCATGGTCGGACGCGGGCCCAAGGGTTCGACGGAACCGTCAACCTTGATGGTATTCGCAAAGTGGTGGAAGCAGTGGATAACATTCCCGTGATCGGCAATGGCGACGTCACTACTGTAGAGGCTGCCCGAGTAATGATTGAGAAGACGGGTTGCGCCGGCGTATCGGTTGGTCGAGGCGCCTTTTACAACCCTTGGATCTTCTCGCATATTAGCGAATACCTCAAGACAGGAGAAACGCCTCCCGAACCTTCCTTCATGGAGAGAATAAAAGTGTTGCGAAGGCACTACG